>JACQVU010000349.1 GCA_016209585.1 Planctomycetota bacterium | reverse complement strand
GCTGCTGCGCGCCCTGAAGAAGACCCGCACCCTCACCCGCATCGAGAACCTGCTGCTGCTTTTCCTGCGCTGCGCGTTCATCGCGCTGGCGGCCGTCGCCTTCGCCGAACCGGCGCGCCTGGCCTTTCTGCCCGGCGCCGACAACGACGCCGGCCGCCCGCAGCGCCTGATCGTGCTGCTCGACAACTCGGCCAGCATGGGGTACCGGGCGGGGGAGCAGACGGTGTTCGACCTGGCCGTGCGTCGCGTCGACGAACTCGGCCGGCGGCTGGCGCCACGCCGCGACGAAGTGACGATCTTCCCCATGTGGCCGACCCCGGCCGCCAGCGCCACGGGCGCCTCGCCCGCCGACGCGGAACCGGCCGGTTCGCCGGCCGGCGACGCCCCGCCGGCCGCCGACTTCCTCACCTGCGATCCCGACGACCTCCCGCGCAAACTGTCGCAGGTGCGGGTGTCGGCGCGCGCCACCGACCTCTCCCAGGCGTTGGAGCGGCTCAGCCTCTTCCTCGACCGCCCCGACGAGTTCTTCGCCGGCAACCGGCACGTCGTCATCGTGAGCGACATGCAGGCGACCGCGTGGAAGCCGGTGCTCGAGGGTCGGGCGCTCTATGAGCCGCTGCTGCGCGCCGTGCGCGAGAAGTCCGGCGGGCCGGTGGCCCTGATCGACGTCGGCGCCGACGCCGGCGAGGCCAACTTCGCCGTCACCGACGTCAACGCCGGCGAGACGGCGGTGATCACGCCGCTCGACACCGTGGAGTTCCGCTTCACCATCGCGAACCACTCGCCGCCCGGAACGGCGCCGGCGCAGCCGGTGGTGCGGCTCTGGTTCGGGAAGGAGTCGCAGAACCCGGCCGAGCAGTTGAAACCGCTGGCCCCCGGCGAGAGCCTGACCATCTCCTGGCCGAAACGGTGGCGCGAGGCCGGGCAGTACCCCGTGCGCGCCGAACTGGATGCCGACGCCCTCCTGGCCGACAACGAACGCCACCTCATCGCCGTGGTCGCCGACGGCGTTCGCGTCCTGGCGCTGGCCGAGCCGGATGCCGCCGGCTCGCTGGCCCACGAACTGCGCTTCTTCTCCGGCGCGCTCACGGTCAGCGACACCGCCGACGACGGCCGCGTCGTTCCCCTCACCAAGGTGATCATCCGCGAGGAAGACTTCCACCGCATGCCCGCCGCCGGCCTGGCCGTCTACGACGTGGTGGCGCTGGTCAACGTCGGCGACATGTCGCCCGACCAGGTCGAAGCCCTGGAACAGTACGTGCGCCTGGGGGGCAGCCTGTTCATCGCCGCGGGCAACCGCGTGCGCCCCGACTTCTACAACGACATGCTCTACCGGGGCGGCGACGGCATCCTCCCCGGCCAACTGCTGCGCAAGGTGGGCGTTCCCCGCCGCGAACTGGCCGACCCCTCGCGCGGGTGGCCGGCCGAACTCGACGCCGCGGCCCGCGACCATCCCATCATCCGGGCCTTCGAGGCCGAGAAGAAGATCAACCTCCTCACCTCCGACTCCGCCCGCGTCGCCACCTACTTCCCCGTCGTGCCCGACCCCCGCGCCGTCGAGTCCCGGCGCGTCCGCCCCATCCTTCGGCTCAAGGCGGCGGCCGGGCCGGACCGCGTGGTGGCGGACCTCTCTCATCCCATCGACCGCCCGACCATCCTGATCGAGAAGGACGTCGAGGCTGGGAAGGTCATGCTCTTCGCCTCCACCGTCAACCATGAATGGAACACCTGGTTCGCGCAGGAGATGTGGGTGTCGCTGCTCAATGAGGCCATGCTCTCCCTGGCCCGCGGCCACGCCGGCCGGCGCTCCCTGCTGGTCGGCGAAGAGTACGTGCGGCTCTTTCCTCCCTCGAAGTCCCGCCGCGAGGTCTTCGTCGTGACCCCCCGTGGCGTCGGCGAGGGAACCCCGCTGCGTCTCTCGCCCGTGGCGGGCGCGCCGCTCGGCGGGGCGCCACCGGCCTCGCCCGCGCCGTCCCCGAACTCGGGCGCGGGCGCGGTCGCCGCCGGAGAGACCGCGCGGACGATCGCGCCGGCGCGGTACGCGCTCGCCTGGCGCGGAACCGACGAACCGGGGGTCTACCGCGCCATCGTCCGCCAGCGCCGCGAAGCAGCCGGCGATGGACCGGGCGCGACCACCGACGACCAGCCCGATGCGCCCGGCGCGCCGGACCCGGCCGGCGACGCCGCCGCGGAGTGGCGCAGCCGCGAGGAACTGTTCGCCGTGAACCTCGACCCGCGGGAGTCCGATCTGCGCAAGGTGAACTTTGACTCCGGCCGGCAGACGGCGCCCACGCCGGCCGACGCGCTGCGCGGGCGCTATCCCGATGACTTCCTGGCCGACGCCGATCCCTTGGCGCGCGAGCGGAGCGCGGCGACGGCGCCTTCGCGCACCTGGTGGTGGGTGGCGCTGGCTGGGCTGGTCGTGCTATTCCTGGAATCGGCGCTCGCGAGTCGGGCCGGGAGGCCGAAATGAGCGAATCGGACACGGCGCGGGGCGAATCAGGGGACAAGCGTGCGCCAGATGCGCTCGCCGAGGGGGCGCCTGTCAAAGAGACCTCGCTGGCGATGCTCCGGCGCCGCCGGGACGAAATCCTGCGCGTCGCGGCGAGTCACGGCGCGACCAACGTGCGGGTGTTCGGGTCCGTCGCCCGCGGCGACGACGCGGCGGGAAGCGACGTGGACTTCCTCGTCACGATGGAGCCGGGCCGGAGCCTGCTCGACTTGGCTGGGCTGCAGGGCGATCTCACCTCTCTCCTTGGTCGCGAGGCCGACGTTGTGTGCGACGACGGCATATACTGGCTGCTGCGCCGCCGCATCTTGCGGGAGTGTCTTCCGATATGACCGCGCGAGCGGATCCCCGCGTGTACGTGGCCCACATTGTCGAGCGCCTCGCGCGCATCGAACAGTTCGCCGAGCGCGGTCGCGAGGCGTTCTCTGCGGATGTCATGTTTCAGGACGCGGTCATCCGGAATCTTGAGGTGATCGGCGAGGCCGCGAAGAGGATTCCTGAAGACTACTGTTCAGCCCATCCGCGGGTGCCTTGGGGACGCTTGGCCCGGTTCCGCGACCTGCTGATCCATCAGTATCATCGCGTAAATCTTGACAAAGTGTGGTCTGTCATCGAGCGGGACCTTCCCGACCTCATGACCGCCCTGACGGAATTGTTGGGGTCGCTGGAGGACCTTGAACAAGAACTGAACGACGACCGCCCCGCGGGGCAGGAGGCGTCGCCATGACCCGCGCTCTCTTCGCCCCCCACGTCGTCGTCGCCGCTGCTCCACCGCCCGGCCCGGGCGACGCGGGGGCGTCGTCCCTCGGGTTCGAGAGCCTGCCCGAGCCGTGGGTGCTGGTGATGGTCATCGCGCCGCTCCTGCTGCTCTGGTTCGGCGCGGCCTACCTCCGGGAGAACAAGGCCGCCCCGCGCGCGGCGCGCTTCCTGCTCTTTCTTTTCCGCCTGGCCGCCGTCGTGGCGCTGCTGCTGCTGCTCTTTGAGCCGGTGCTGCGGCGCGAGGGCTCGCGCGAGTTGCGCGCGCAGACCGTGGTGCTCATCGACGACTCGCAGTCCATGGCCATACGCGGCGAAGCCTACCCCCAGACGGCGGAGTACCAGCCGCTGCGTGACATGGTCGAGGCGTTGCGCGCGGAGCGCCTGGCCCGCATGACCCGCCGTGTGGCCACGCTGGGCGTGAGGTGGCCACAGGCGCTGGCCGAATGGGGCGACCTCAGCCGCCGGCGCGTGGAGGCCCGCGCCGAAGTCCGCGCGCTGGCGGAACAGATCACTTCAGCCGGTCCCGGCCTTTCCGACGACGAGCGCCGGGCGCTGCTGGATCGGCGCAACGCGCTGGAACGGCGGTACCAGACGCGCGTTCGCAGCCTTCGGCCGGCGCTGCCCGAGGCGCCGGCCGGATCGCCCGACGCCCGCGCGATAGCCGATCTGGCGCTCGCCATGGACGCGGTCGCCGGCCTCGAAGACGGCATCTCCCGGCTGGAGATCGCGCTGGAACTCATCCATCCCGAGGCCGACCTGGCCTTCGTCAAACAGCGCGCCGGCGTGGAGGCGCCCGCCCTCCTGGATCGCGCGGAGCGCGTCCGCCAGAACGACGTGGCCGTCTACCTCTTCTCCGAGGCCGGCCTTCCCGGCGCCGGCGGGGCGACCGGACGCATCACCCGCCCAGTCTCCCCCGGCGACCTGGATCGGGTCGTTCCCGCCACCGGGGGCGTGGTGACGCGGCTGGGAGACGCCCTGCGGGAAGTGGTCTCAGAGTTCGAGGCCCGCGGCGCGGCGGCGCAACTCTCCACCATCGTCGTCTTCACCGACGGCCGCGACACCGGCAGCGAGACCCCGCCGCTGGAGGCCGCGACGCTCCTGGCGGCGCGGGCGGAAGAGTCGGCGCCGGTGATGGTGTTCCCGGTGGGAATCGGCAACCCGGAGGAAGTGCGGGACGCGGAGTTGCTCTCGGTGAACGCCTCCGGCGACATCATTCTGGGCGAGAAGGTGCGGGCGCACTTCGCGGTCCGCTCCACCGGTTTTCCCACCGAACCGCGTCTCACCCAGGCGCCGGTGTACGTGGTGGAGGTCACCGGCTCCGGGGCGTCCGCGGTGGAAACGCCGACGCCTTACCTCTCACTGGACGGCGTTCGGGCGCCGGGGCGCGACGCGCCCGGCGCGCCCGGCGAGATGTCCATCGGCCTGCTCTCCGGACAGCGGGTGCAGAAACACACGCTCGACTTCGAGCCGAAGACCCGCGGTCGGCACACCTACTGGTTGAAAATCGCCCAGCGCCCCGGCCTGCCGGGCGAACTGACCTACGAGAACAACCTGCGCCCGTTCACCGTGAACGTCACCGATCGGCAGGTGCGCGTCCTGTACATCGAAGACCGGCCGCGCTGGGAATGGCGCTACCTCAGCGAGGCGTTGCGGCGCGACCGCAACGTCCTCTACCAGGGCGTGCTGCTCTCGGCCGACCCCGGATGGGCGCAGCCGGCCTCACAGAACGGCGTGCGGCGCGACGACGGCTCCGTGGGCGACCCGCCCCGCCGCCTGCTGGAAGTGCCCTGGGAACTCGACGCCGCCGCCGACGGCCGGCCGGGGCTGCGGAACTTCGACGTGGTCATTCTGGGCGACGTCGCCCCCGAACAACTTCCCGCCGGCTTCGCGGAGAACCTGGTGCGCTGGGTGGAGAAAGACCACGGCGGCTTCGTGATGATCGCCGGTGAATACAACGCCCCCGCGCGCTACAAGAACTCCCCGCTGGCGGCGCTGCTGCCGGTCGTCGTTCCGCCGTCCCAGGAAGCCCAGGCCGCCGTGAATCCCGCCTTGCCCAAGCGCTACCGCCTGACCAGCGAGGGGCGGGTGCACCCCGTCACCCGGCTGGTCCCGCGCGAATCCGACAACGTGCTGCTCTGGGAGGGTGAGCACACCGACGAGCAGGGCGCCCGGCGGGAGTACAAGTTCCCGCTGCCGGATCTCTACTGGTACTTCCCCGCCCCGCGCGTGAAGCCCGGCGCCAAGGTGCTGGTGCAGGTCCGCGACGAGAAGGACACCGAGGGGCGCGAGTACCCCCTGATCGTCACCCAACGCTACGGCGGCGGCATCGCCTTCTTCTCGGCCTTCGACGAAACCTGGCGCTGGCGCATGCTGGTGGAAGACACCCGGCTGTACGCTTTCTGGTCGAACGTGTTGCGCTACATTGGCCGTCAGCGCCTGGCCGGCACGGAGCAGCAGTTCGAGGTTTTCACGGACAAGACCTCCTACGTCCTCGGAGAGACCGCGCTCCTGCGCGCCACGCTCGGCGACCCCAACCTCGACTTCCTCGTCGACCGCTCCCGCGCGGGCGGACGGGTGGGCCTTCCGGTGATCGTCGAACCCGACGGCGACGCGGACCGCCGCCAGACGGTGATGTTACGGATGAAGGGCGAGGAGACCTCGTTCGAGGCCCCGCTGCCGCTGAACATGCAGGGGCAGTTCCGCGCATGGATCCGTAACCTGACGGCCAGCGCCGACCATCCCCACGAGTTCGAGGTGCGCCTGCCCGACGCGGAGTTCATGAACACCGCCATGGACGCCGGTCTCCTGAGACAACTGCCCGCGGCGGCCGCGGGTCTCGCCAGCACCGGCGCCGGCACGGTGGAGCCGGTCGCCTTGGCCGCGGATCGCGGCCGCTTCCTGGCCATCACGGAAGTCGACGGGATCGCGTTTCGTGACCGTCGCAAGATCGTTCGTTTCCCCGAGGCTCCGCTGCCGCTCTGGCGGCAGGAGCACGAGGGGTGGCCGGTGAAAACCATCGTGCTGGCCGCGCTCTTCGGCCTCATCATCGTCGAGTGGATCGGCCGCAAGTTGGCGCGGTTGGTCTGACGTGAAGCACGGGTTCCCTGATCCCGTCCGCGGCCGCCTCACTTCCCGGTGAGCGCCGCGGGGTCGCAGGCCGTCTCGCAGCCCACGATGAGCAGGTCCTCGAACTCCAGGTGGCTGATGCCGTCCACCCGCCGGCCGTTGTCCGCGTTCGCCGACCAGAGCAGCATGCAGCCGTTCTCGTCGCGGTAGAGTTCGATGCGGCGCGCCTCCCACGCCAGGCTGGGAAGGCGGCGCAAGAGGCCCTCGAAGTGCTGCCGCAGGGCGTCGCGGCCGGCGATCTCGCCGGTGCTGAAGGGGTCGCTGTACCGCGCGGCGCGGCTGTGGAGGTCCAGCAGCGTCTCCAGGTCGTGGCGCGACCAGGCGTCCAGCAGGGCGGTGACGACGGCCAGCACGTCTTCGCTTCGCATGGGCATCCCTTCCTTTCGCCGCCGGCGGAGTGGGAATGGTACCACGCTCCCGCGTGCCCGGATACAATGCGCCTATGGCACGGAAGACGCGCTGCTCGCGCCGGGTGCGCATCATCGGCGCGCCGCTGGACCTGGGGGCGAACCGCCGCGGCACCGACATGGGGCCGAGCGCCATTCGTTACGCCGGGCTGGGCGAGAGCCTGGCGCGGCTGGGCTACGAGGTGACCGACGCCGGCAACATCGCCGCCGCGGTGGCGGAATCGCACCATCCGGGCGACGGGGTGATGAAGTTCCACGCCGAGATATGCCGCACCTGCGCCACGCTTTCCGACACCGTCCACGCGGCGGTGAAGGCCGGGGAAATTCCGGTGGTGCTGGGCGGCGACCACTCGGTGGCCATGGGCACCATCGACGGCCTCTTGCGCGAGGCGGCGGAGGTCGGCGTGCTCTGGTTCGACGCCCACGGCGACATCAACACGCCCAAAACCTCGCCCTCGGGCAACGTCCACGGCATGCCCGTCGCGGGCCTGCTGGGATTGGCCGGTGACGTGGTGTACGGCAAGGCCCGCCGCGGCCGGAAGTTGACGGCGCGGCAGATCGTGATGATCGGCCTGCGCGACCTGGACGTCGGCGAGCGCCTCACGCTGCGCGAGCAGAACGTCCGCTGCTTCACCATGCACGAACTCGACAAGTACGGCATGCGCGAGGTGGTCACGCTGGCGCTTGACGCCCTCTCCGGCTGCCCCCGGTTGCACGTCGACTTCGACGCCGACGTGCTCGACCCCGACGACGCCCCCGGCGTCGGCACCCCGGTCCGCGGCGGCATCTCCTTCCGCGAGGCCCACCTGGCGCTCGAAATGATCGCCGAGACCGGCCGCCTCGGCTCCTTCGAACTGGTGGAGGTCAACCCCATCCAGGACGTGGGCAACCGCACCGGCCAGACCGCCGCCACGCTCATCGCCAGCGCGCTCGGCAAGAGGATCCTGCCGTGAAACACCGCGCCGCCGGCTTGCGCGCGGCGGGGCTTCTCCATCGGGCCGCGAAAGGGGCGGCCCGGCCCCCCATCGCGCTTCTCGCCGCGCTGGTCTGCGGCGCGGCCGCGGGCTGCGCGTCGGTCTCCGGCGCGGAACTGGAGAACGACGCCATCACCTTGCTGAAATGCAAGAACGACATGGATCGAGACTGCGAGTACGCCTACCTCGGCATCGCCAGTTTCCGCGAGACGGGTAGCGCCGTTTACCCCTATGAGGCCCTGGTGAACGCGCAGTTGTTGTACAACGCCCAGGCGCACCCGCTGCAAGTTCGCTTCCAATACCACGCCCGCACGACCCGCTGGATCTACCACCAGAGTTTCCTCGACGAAGAAGACCAGGTCCGCGTCCGGCACGGTCCGCCCAGGACACCAGCCGCGCCGGGGCGAGCCGCCGGGGCGCCGCCCGGCTCCGGCGCCACCGCCGCCGCGGCCGCGCCGTTGACGGCCGCGGAGATCGACGAGCGCCTGGGCCGGCTGCGCGCCGCGCGCGACAGCCTGCAGGACCAAGCGGATCGCATTGAGCGGAAGGGGCCGCTCGACGAGCAGCCCGTGGACGAGCGGCTGCGGCATCAACGCATTGTCGCCAGGATCCGCGCGCTGACCGACGACGAGATCGCGCTGCTGGAGCGGATGCCCGTCTCGATGCCGAAGTGAGGGGGCGCGGGAGGCGGCCGCCCCCCGCGCCGACCGGTCACTCGGCGCTTGGTTGAGCCAGCGCCATAGGGGCCGTGGCGCCGGTTCAACCGGATTGGATCCTCGCCCACTCTGACAGGAAATCCGCCTCAATCTGCGGAAGCCACCGTTCCAGCCGCGCCATGGCTGCCGCGGTTTCTTCGTTTTCGCGGATGAAGAGGCTACCAAGCAGACTCCCGCCTTCTTGATATTGAAACCAAGGGTCTCCCGAGTGGAAAACGGCACCCAGCCAGACGCCCGCCCGCCCTTTCTCGCGCGCGCCAAGCGCGCCAATGATGAGGTAGACGGTCACGAGGCTTCGAGCCCATACATACGCGCCAAAGTCCCAGGAAGGGGGTAACACCATCACGCCCGCGGCATCGGCGAGAATCCGCATGCCGTCTCGGTAAGGGACCGCGTCTCCCTCCCCTTCGCCCGTCGCCGCGTCAACAGGCGCGCCGCGATCGCGGGCCTCCTCTCGAATCTTCTCGCACAACGCCATGAGGCGCCGCGTGCACTGGTCCCGAAGCGCGCGAGCCTTGTGCCACAAGTCTGGCCTCGCGCCACTTGCCAAGCGTTTCGCGCCTTCGAGCACCGTGGTGAGTCGTGCGTCTCGAATGTCGCTTAGCGCTTCCCGAATCGTCAGTTCCTCGCACTCGACGACGAACGCGACGAACGCCCCGATATCGCCCTTGTCCGCCGCCTCCAGCGCGTCGATGTACTGCGCTCGTTGTTCCCGCCGCACTACCAATGGCGGGAGATTGTGTTTGATCAACACAAGACTCGCCAGGAAGCGAACCACCCGCCCGTTGCCGTCCTGGAACGGGTGTATCTGCGTGAAACGGTGATGGAACCACGCCGCGAGCACTTCCGGAGAGATTCCCTGGTCCTGGTATGTCCTGTACAGATCGACGAGGCGGTCCATTTCCGAGGCGACATGCTCGGGTGGGCAATACTCATGAACCGCGCCGTCCGGCCGAGTGGGGTTGTTCGGGCGCTTCTTCCAATCGCCGCGCAGGAGGGGAATCTCGATGAGGTTGCCGTCGAGATCGTGCGCCGTCGCGGTTTGCTGATGTCGCGTCGTCAGTTGATGCAGTTCCTTGATGTAGGAAGTGGACAACTCCCGCGCGGACTTGACGAACGAAAACAGGCCGTCGAGCGCCTCGATGTGGTCGTTGATGATCTCGGCGACCAGTTCCGGCGTCTTCTTCAGATTCTCCCCCGACGGAATGAGCGACGCCTTGATGCCCGATTCGATGAGCGATTCCGTCACGCCTTTCGATAGATTGTATATTCCCTCGATGACTCCGGTTTCGATGGCGAAGAGGCGGTGAATCCGGTCGCGAACCGCCTGTGTCAGTTCCTCCTTGCGCCGTTCCAGAAGGTCGCGCAGTTGCGTGAGCACGGGTGAGTGATAGGTGCGCAGATCGTCCGGTATCGGCTCGAAGTGATGCCAATGGTGATGGACGCGCGGAGTCAATTCGGGCATGTCTTTAGGGGTGTGTTCGTCGGGGCCGGATTCGCCTTTCACCTCCAATGACAGAGAAGTTATCACGTTTGGGTCGCACCCGAAATCCCCTCCGCAGATGGGCGGAACCACGCGCCGATCGAATCTCGGTCCATGGCGTGGCGGAAACTTGACGCTCCCCGGCCGAAGCCGCACGATGTTCACGGCCTCCGCGCGGCGGGGGTCGCCCGCGGGGCGTTCCCCGCGCCGCCCCGGCGGGAGTAGAGACCGCCTGACGGGGGCGCCACGAACCGGCGTCCGCTCCCGGCCCTGCCCCGGCCAAGGCGGTCAGGCCAGCATCTCATCTTATCCCCATGGATCACTCCCCCGGCTTCCTCGCCCTGGTGAACGACGCCAAAACCCGCGTCCCCGAGTGCACGGTGCGGGAGGTGGCTGACCGCCTGAAGAAAGGCCGCCGCTTCCTGCTCATCGACACGCGGGAAGAGGGCGAATGGGCGGCGGGGCGGGCCAAGGGGGCCATCCACATCGGCAAGGGGGTCATCGAGCGCGACATCGAGGCCGCCGTTCCCGACAAGAATGCCGAGATCGTCCTCTACTGCGGCGGCGGCTTCCGCTCCGCCCTGGCCGCCGACGCCCTGCTGCGCATGGGCTACACCAACGTGCTCTCCATGGCCGGGGGCATCCGCGCCTGGCGGGAAGCCGGCTTGCCGGAAGAGAAGTAGTCTCAACAGACGATAGTTATCAGTAGCCGTCTGCCGTAGGATCATCGCCCCGAACCCGTCGCGTCCGCGGCGGCTCGCGGGGGAAAGGCTGGTGCGCTCCCATGGCGAAGATTCGTCCGGCGCTTGACTACCATCGTGAAGGGCGGCCGGGGAAGATTGAGGTGGTTCCCACCAAGCCGCTGCTCACGCAGCGCGACCTCTCGCTGGCCTATACGCCCGGCGTGGCTGAACCCTGCCTGGAGATCCAGCAGAACCCCGACGACGCCTACCTGTACACGGCCAAGGGCAACCTGGTGGCGGTGCTGTCGAACGGCACGGCGGTGCTGGGGCTGGGAGACATCGGCGCGCTGGCGGGCAAGCCGGTGATGGAAGGGAAGGCGACGCTGTTCAAGAAGTTCGCGGACATCGACGTGTTCGACATCGAGGTGGCCGCGACGGACCCCGACGAGGTGATCCGGGTGGTCCGGGCGCTGGAGCCGACGTTCGGGGGGATCAACCTGGAAGACATCAAGGCGCCGGACTGCTTCCACATCGAGGAGGCCTGCCGGGAGACGATGAACATCCCGGTCTTCCACGACGACCAGCACGGCACGGCCATCATCGCGGGGGCGGCGCTGCTCAACGCGCTGGAGGTGGTGAAGAAGGAGATCAGCAAGGTGCGGGTGGTGTTCAGCGGCGCCGGCGCGGCGGGGATCGCCTGCGCCAACCACTTCGTGTCGCTGGGCGTGCGGCTCGAAAACGTCATGATGTGCGACACCAAGGGGGTGATCCACGCCGACCGGCAGGACCCCTTGAACAAGTACAAGGCGCGCTTCGCCCAGAAGACCCGGTGCCGGACGCTGGCTGACGCGCTCAAGGGCGCCGACGTGTTCCTGGGGGTTTCGGTGAAGGGGCTGCTGACGCCCGACATGATCCGCTCGATGGCGCGCGACCCGGTGGTGTTCGCGATGGCGAACCCGGACCCGGAGATCACCTACCCGGAGGCGATCGCGGCCCGCAAAGACGTGATCATGGCCACCGGCCGGTCGGACTATCCGAACCAGGTGAACAACGTGCTCGGTTTCCCGTTCATCTTCCGTGGGGCGCTGGACGTGCGCGCCACCAAGGTCACCGAGGGCATGAAGCGCGCCGCCACCAAGGCGCTGGCCGAACTGGCGAAAGAGGGGGTGCCCGACCAGGTCTCCCGCGCCTACGGCGGCAAGACCTTCACCTTCGGGCGGGAGTACCTCATTCCCAAGCCCTTCGACCAGCGCGTGCTCTTCCACGTCGCTCCGGCGGTGGCGCAGGCCGCGATGGAAGACGGGGTGGCGAAGAAGCCCATCGCCGACCTCGACGCCTACCGCGAGGCGCTGCGCGACCGCATCGACCCCAGTTACCGCATCATGCGGCGGACGATGGTCCACGCGCGCGAGCGCTGCCCGCAGATCGTCTTCGCCGAGGGCCACAACGACACCATCATCCGCGCCAGCCAGGCGGCGCGGGAGGAGGGCATCTGCCGCCCGATCCTCCTGGGCGACCCGGATTTCATCAAGGCTCGCGCCGCCAGCATGGAGGTGGACCTGGGCGACACCGCCCTCGTTCACCCGCGGCGGTCGGCGCGGCTCGACGCTTACTCCCAGGCGCTCTGGGAGATCCGGCGCCGCAAGGGCCTGACGCGGGTGCAGGCGCGGGCCTTCCTGGAGTCCGACCACTTCACCTACGGCATCACCATGGTGCTGTGCCGCGACGCCGACGGCTTCTGCGGCGGGATCACCGTGCCCCCGCGGCACATCATCCGGCGCGCCATCCAGATCATCGGCGTGGACAAGGCCCACACCATCGTCAGCGGCGTGCACATGATGATCTTCGGCCGTCGCCTCCTCTTCTTCGCCGACACCATCATCAACGCCGACCCGAACCCCGACCAACTGGCCGAGATCGCCATCGGCGCGGCCGAGGTGGCCAGGCGGTTCGAGGTCGAACCGCGCGTCGCCTTCCTCTCCTACAGCAACTTCGGCAGCGTCCGCTCGGCCCACAGCGGCAAGATGGCCCGCGCGGTGGAGATCACCCGCCGCCGCGCGCCGGACCTCCTGGTGGACGGCGAGATGAACGTCGCCGTGGCCCTCTCGCCGGCGCTGGCGGACCGCGACTTCTCTTTCTCGCCGGTGGCGGGGCGGGCCAACGTGCTCATCTTCCCCGACCTCGCCGCCGGCCACATCGCGCGGACCATGGCGGTGGAACTGGGCGGGGCGCAGCCGGTGGGGCCGGTGCTGATGGGTCTCAACTGCCCGGTGGCGCTGATCATGGAGGGGGCGGCGGTGGAGGACATCGTGCGGATGACGACGCTCACCGTGTTCAAGCGCGAGATTCTGGAAGACATCGAGCGCCAGGCGACGAAGCGGATGGCGGCGGGGAGGTGAAGGCCCCCAATGAACGCCGCGGAGGAGGCCAGGCAGTTCTTGAGAAAGTCGCGCGCGAACCTGCTGTGCGCTCGAGTGATCTACGTCCTGGGCAGCGAGGAAACCGCGTACTTCAACGTCGCCGCGTCGCGTACATACTATTCGATGTACCTGTCGGCCAAGGCGCTCGCGGCGTTGTGCTTGCGCGACCATCACGCTGGAGCGCGCCTGAAGCACGGATCCACGGGCGGCGGCCGAACGGGGGTTCTCAGCGTTCTGTTAGAGAACCAGGTTCCATCTCCCCTTGTCGAAGCGATGCGCTCGACGCAGGGATTGCGTGAGCAGGCTGACTATGAAACCATGGGCGTGGAGGGCGCGCTTGTAGAGCACGCCATCTCCTCCGCGCAAGAACTTCTGGACCATGTTCTGGCTCGGGCGAACGAGACAACAGACCAATGAAACGCATGGAAACGGTCGACGCTGTCCAGATTTTTGTGACGCACGCTCGTAACCTCGTGCCGGACGCGTCGGTGGAGGTGGCGCGCCGGCATGCGGATGACGATGCCGACGATGTCACCCACTATATTCACGTGACGGGGGTTCACCCCAGCGATTTGGTTCTGGTCCGTGAGACACTTTACCGCGCGTTGTTCGAGCGGGACGCCGCCTGTCTCCTGCCGATTCACTTCTGGGTGAATTCCGGGGCGCCAAACGCACGCGCGCGCGGCGCAGGCGCATCGGAACATCACGACGAGGTTCCGTCGCCGCCTACCGCGAAAAACTTGACACTCCCGGATGTGCGCGGAGCCGCCTTCATGCTATTGGGGGAGGGTGATGCGATACCCGGCGTCACCCGAAACGTCACGATCACGGGCCTGAAGTGTCGCACCGCTCCTGGCATCGTACTGCCGATGCCCGAAGGCGCGGAATCGCCAACCCGCCAATGGACCATGTCGTTGCGACGCAACGCGGAAGGCCGGCCCAACGCGACTACGGCGCCTTCTGTGAGGGTAAAATGATGATTGTGGAGCAGTCATCCGTCAAGGTCTATATCGCGGAGATTCGATTCAAGCTGGCGACATATGAACAGATGTCCATCTTCTTGTCTGGCGCCTCCCAGGGGACGGTGGAGAGCGTTGGGGTTTCCTCGCTCCAACAGATGGTCTTGTCGCGGGAACGGAACGCGATCTCGGCGTGGTGGCAGATTCACTTCCATCCAGTAGGCCAGCCTGCTGCGGATCCACACATCATCGTCATCTTCGGTCTGATGGTGAATCTGAATTCCCCGGTGGCGCCGGGGCAGGAAACCCCGTTGGTTTGGGACGCATTTCGCGAAGCCGTTTTTGCGACCGCCAAAGTTCATTCGAAGAAACTCAAGCAAGTGCTGGACGCGCTCGACGTTTCCGCCAAAGGCCTGTCCGCCAAGTGGATTAGGGGAGTCGCGCGCGATCTGGCCGTTCGACTTCGCGAGCAATGGCAGATGAATCGCGGTTCCAGCGTCGCTGAAACGACGTCAGCCGCGCCTTCAGGCGCGCTCTCTCACGCCCCGGCCTGTCAGGCGCGCGAAGACGCAAATCCCTGACGGTCGGTACACCGGACGAACGTGTTGTCACCCGTAGCGGCCGTCTCGGCGCATGGGGCGAGATTCACTCCGCGTTCGTCGTCCCGCCTTCCCTTACACCGACCGGCAGCGCCTGCCGCAGCCGTGCGACGACGATGTCCAGCACGTCATGGTCCAACTCGATGGCATGGCGCGACGCGGGCCGCGACCCGCCGCGAATAGAGAAGCGTAACTCGCGCTGGGGTCGGCAAGCCTCCACGGATTCGACGTCGTCGAACGACGCCTTGAACCGGGTCGGCGCGGAGACGACGCGGTTCCGGCAATCCACGCGCAGAACGACGATGAAGCGACCGAAAAGAGCCAAAACCCCCGCGACCAGGAGCAGGTATGCGTCCACCGCGCCCAGCGGTGTTCCGCCCGATGCCCAGCGGTACGCGGTCGTGGCCGCAAGCGCGACCAGCATCACGATCCCGACGAAGGTGGCGCCGCGGCCGGACCTCACGAGAAGCAAGCCGTCGCCGTCGCGGACTGATTGGCCGAACATGAGCATGCGCAGCCCGAATGGATCCCCGGCGATACGGCGCGAATCGCGTCCGCCCTTGGTTGGTTCAGCGACGATCGGTGATGGCGCGCGCCGGTGCGCCATACCGAACACAAGTATAGCCTACCATAACCAGGGGATCGCGTTGAGACAATGTGTTACAGTACACAGGCAACCGTTCCGCCATTCCCTCCAGGTCCATTTCGACAGTGTCGCCCTCCTCTTTCACTAAAAGCGCCCGCAAAGAGAAGTCGAACGCCTCGGTCAGCGTGCGGGCCACTTCGGCCGGGGCGCGCCCCTCGATGGCGTGCCGCGGCACGAACGCCACCACCTGGCCCT
>JACQVU010000344.1 GCA_016209585.1 Planctomycetota bacterium | reverse complement strand
TGAAGGTCTGCGTGCCGAGCACCACGCTGGGGTCGGGGCAGTTGGTGGTCGTGGTGGCCATCGTGACCGTCCACACGCCCGTCAGGCTTGGCGCTTCCTTCGGCTTGGGCTTGGGCGCGGCGCTCGCGGGGGTCGAAATGTCGGTGAGTGAGCAAAGCGCCACAGCCACCGCCAGCAGAACGACGCCGCGAATAAACGCGCTCTTGCGACCGTAGCAGTTCGCAGATGTGAGGGGGGGGGTGGTCATGTGCAACTCTTGGTGTTGGGTGTCAGGCGCCAAGTGCGAGGTACGCCAAGTGGATTGGGATTGAGGCTACCTGGGAGAACGGACCCAGTCAACCGAAAAGAGAACACCAGCGCCAGTAGTCGAGGCTCATGGCTCCGGCGCGTCGCGGCAATCGCGGCATCGAACAAGTTCCCTTCCCCCTTTTTCGAGGGCCCCCCGCGCCGCCGCCATGACCCGGTCGACGGTGATGCCGGCCATGCACGGGTGGTCTGGAAGCGGGCAGACGCGGCGGTGGCAGGCGATGCAGGGCAAGTGGGCCTCGCGCAGGATGACGGCGCGTTCGCCGGGGCATTGGGTGTAGCGCGGGTCGGTGCTGCCCATGATCACCACCGCCGGCACGTCGAACGCCGCGGCGTAGTGGCGCGGGCCGGTGTCGTTGGTGATCAACAGGTTCGCGCGGCGGATCACCGGCCGGAGCAGGTCCAACGGGATCACCGCCCGAGGGTCGTTCACCAGGCGGCTGGTCATGCGACCCAGAATGGCGCTCACCACGTCGCCTTCTCCCGGCCCCGACAACAGCGCCACCTTGGCGCCCAGTTCCCGCGCGCACCGATCCGCCACCTGCGCGAAGCGCTCGGGCAGCCAACATTTTGAGGAGCCGTAGGCCGCGCCAGGATTGAGGCAGATGAGTCGGTCGCCCGAGGTGATCCCGAACCCATGCAGCAGCGCCTCGCCCCGCGCCCGCAGTTGATCTGGCAGCGGCAACTCCACGCGAGGCTGGCCGTCGATGCCGATGAGCCGCAGGAGGCGCAGGTAGTACTCGCCCATGTAGACCGGCGCGAACCGCCCGCGATCGTCGGTGGGCCGGGAGAGGGCGTGCGTCAGGAACAGCCCCCGGCCGCCGCGCCGGTAGCCAACGCGCCGGGGCGCGCCGGAAGCGAACGTTTCAAGCGCCGCCCGCCAGGAATTGGGCAGCGCCACCGCGAGATCAAAGCGCCGTCCGCGCAGCGCCCACAACGTCGCCGGCCAGGAAAGCCCGCGCGGCGCGGGCAGGAACTCGTCCACCCACGGCGTTCCCGACAGAATGCGCTCCACCAGCGGCCGTCCGAGCAGGGCGATCCGCGCGGCCGGCAACGCCGCGCGCAGCGCCCGCAGCGCCGGGGTGGCCATCACCACGTCGCCCACCCAGTTCGGGGCGCGCACCAGCACGCGCGCCGGGGGCGGCGCGTCACCCATGCGGCCTCTCCGACGATTCCGATTCCGACCGCGCGGGTTCGCTCTCGCCCGGTGGGACGTTCGCCTCTTCCGGGCCTGAGCGGAGCGACCAGCGCAACAGCATCTTCTCGTGGGGAGCCACGACGAATGCCCGGGGCCGCTGGAAGCCGGTGCGCACCCACGGCCACGGCGGGCCGAATATCCAGAGGTCCCAGGCGCGGGCGTTCTCCTCGTTGCGCCAGCGCAGCGGCAGAAGAAAGATCGCCGCCGTGAGCGCCAACGCCCAGGTCACGGCCAGCCCGCCCTCCGGTCCATAGCCGCCGCCGGTCAGTGGATCGGGGCCGGAGAGCAGCGACACCGCCAGCGCGTCGGCCACCGGCTGGCCCGAAACCCGCAACCCCAGCAGCGGCCCCAGCACCAGGTTCCAGCCGGTGTTCATCGCGGCGGCGAACAGCAGCGACCCGGTGCGCACGTACGCGACCCCGGCCACGACGCCGAACAGCAACTGGTTCGCGAAGGCCACCGGCGCCTCCACCGGGCGCCCCCCTTGGAGGAAGGCGCTGATCAGCGCCAGGGCGATCACCGCGTTTCGCGCGCCGAACCGCCGCGCCGCCAGTTGCAGCGCGTACCCCCGGTGCGACAACTCCCCGGCGAACCCCGCCGCCACCCATCCCAGGGTCGCGGCAAAGAACGCGCCCCACCCGGCCGCGGGGCCGGGCAGCCACCGCACGCTGACGCCGCCGAGGAGGGCGGCGGCGCCGACGGCCAGGCCGGCGCCGGCCCCGCCCAGCAGCGCCCCGAAGGCGTAGTCGCCCAGGGAGGCGATCGGCCGCGCCACGCCCAACGTGCGGAGCGGGCGGCGGTCCCAGCGCGAGACGAACGCCAACGTCACCACCAACGCCGTGACGCCGTACACCAGCGCCGCCGAGAGCAGCGCGCCGGCGTCCAGCGGCGGCGCGGCCGTCTTCCCGGCGGCGTCGGACGAGACCGCGCCGGCCACGCCGTCCGCCAGGAAGAGCGTCAGCAGGTAGAAGGCGATGACGCGCACCAGCGGTGGCGCCCCGTCGATGTCCGCGCCCGGTTGGCTGGTGGGGGATGGCCGCATGCCGAAGCGCGTCTAGCGGACACGGTACACGTCGAACGTGCGGCCGGGGGTGGCGTCGCACGCTTCGGGCACGCGCGCCAGCACGCCCCGATCCGCCAGTTGTATCACGGTGGCGAAGGCCGGAATCATGCGCCGGTTGGGTTTCTGGCCAAAGAAGACGCTGTCCACCAGCACGTGGGTGACGCCCTCCTGGCGCAACCGTTCGGCGAAGCGATCCGGCGTGAGGTCCTCGGGGGCGAAATACCCATCCTCCAACTTCACGAACGGCGCGTCCAGTTGCAACAGGCGATCCGACGCGGCCAGCACCTTCTCCTCCGGCCCCAGACGCGCGTTCAGCCAGCGCACGCAGCGGATCGGCATCTCGTGCAGCCGCCGGAAGTCGTCGGGCGTGACGTCGCCCAGAAGCACCTGCGCATGTTTCCACGCCCGCGGCAACTCCCCGCCCGCCGCCAGGGCGCACTGCGCGGCCACCAGCAGCGCCACCACGGTGCCCACGAGCCGCGACCGCTGCAGAAGCCGCACCGCCACGTCGGCGGCCGGGATCATCAACAGGCACCAGTAGGGATAGAGGTACCGCGGTTGCGGCGAGGTCAGCACGTACAGCGCCAGGAACCCCACGCCCGCCGTCGCCAGCGGCAGGCGCAGCCGCGGACCGGCCGGGCGAAAGAGCAGCGCCAGCGGGGCCAGCGTCAACCCCAGCAGGCCGAAGGAGAGTTCCGGCTGGGTGTCGTCGCCGAGCAGGACGGTCGCGAGATAGGAGCGCAGCCACGAAGGCTCCATGGCCCGCGCCAGACGCACGCCCGGCGTGGTGGCCGCGTGCGCCCCGGGCCGGAACGGCGCGTCGGCCACCAGGTGCGGGTAAAGCGGGTCGCCGGTGAAGGCGTAGTTCTTCGCGTACCAGGTCGCCGCCGCGGCCGCGGTCCAGAAGAGCGCCGTCAGCACGTTGAGCGCGGCGCTCCCCAGGTGGGGCCGGCGGCCGCGCAGGCCGAACGCCCCGGCCGCCACGATCAACACCAGCGCCGCCGGCAGATTGGTGGGCTTCATCCCGACCATGAACCCCGCCAGCGCCGCGGCCAGCGCCAGCCACCGCCGGCGGCCACGGTCCATCCACCGGAAGAAACAGTAGACGGCCACCAGCAGGTAGGCCGCGGACAGCGCCTCCACGTAGAAGGCGCGGAAAAAAAGCAGCGTGTAGGGCGTGGCGAGAATGGCCACCCCCGCGAGCCGCGCCGTGCTGCGCGAGTAGAACCGCGTCGCCAGCGACACCGTCGCCCCCAAGAGCAGCAGCCCGGCGAGCGGACGGAAAAGATTGGCCAGCGTCTCGCCCCCCACCAGGAACGCCGCCACCAGCGGCATGTGCGCGGCCTGGGGCAGCCAGTTCGAGTGGAAGAGGTCCCACCGCCGCACGATCCCCCCGGCGCGGGCGTACACCCGTGGAACCAGGTAATGGTAGACGCTCTCGTCCACGGCGGTGGAGGGCGTGAGCGCGTACACCAGCGCCAGCGCGGCCACCAGCCCGCCGAAGGCCACCGCGGGTCGCGCCAGGCCCGATGCCCGGCCGATGCCGCGCAACAACAGCGACAGATCGTCAATCACCAGGCCGATGGCCGGCGCCAGCAGGATTCCCAGAAGCAGCAACAGCCCTCCGACCACCGTGGGATCGAAAAGGCCGAACCAGCCCAGCGCGAACAGGCCATGCGACACCAGCATCCACCCCACCGCCAGCGACAACGTGAGCCGCTCGACCGCCTCCTCACACCGCAGCCGCATGCGGCCCAGCACCGCCCGGCCGAGCGTGGTCATCACGAACGCGATAAGGATGAACGCGAGGAAGTCCGTCACGGTCCGCGGCTCGCTTCGGAAATCACCACCGCGGCAAGAGCCGCATGAACTCCTCCATCACCGCCACCAGCGGGCGCAACCAGGCGAAACGACGTTCCGCCGTCACCGCGTAGTGATGCAACACGGAGGCGTACCGCACCAGGTAGAGCGCCCCCGCCGCCAGCAACCAGGCCGCGACCAGCGCGTTGCGCCCGGGGAACTCCACCGCATGCGGCGCCGCCTCCGACTTCACCAGCCCCTCGCCGGCCGCCGTCGCCTCTTGCGAGCGCCCGTCGGCTTGGCCGGATGGGTCCGGCCGCGGAACGCCCGGCAGCCGGGAGGCTGGAACGCCCGCGCCTTCCCCTCCCTCGTCACGTCCGAACGAACTCCTCGACATGAGCGAATCCCGCGCGCCGCCGCGCATTCCCACCGCCGCCACCGCCCGGAAATCCACCGCGGCGTTGAAAGTTCCTTGTGACCGGCGGCGTCCCAGGCGCGGGCAACTCGGAACCATGGTATGCGGAAGTGCGTTTGTTTGATAGAGTTACGCGACGGAGCCGCCTGCGGATCGGGTTTGGCCCGCGGATTGCCGTACGGGGAACGGGGGGTCGGGAAAAGGCTGAAGTGCGAAGGCCGAAGGCTGAAGTCGGCGAAGCGCGGTTCCTCGTTTCAGCCTTCAGCCTTTCCTTCCCCCGTCCCCCAACCCCCGATACGGCAGGTGCTGGGTGTTGGGTGCTGGGCCCAACACCCAGCACCCAACAC
>JACQVU010000343.1 GCA_016209585.1 Planctomycetota bacterium | reverse complement strand
TTCCAGGTGCTCGTGGGCGTTCTCGATCATCACCACGCCGGAGTCGACCATCACGCTGACGGCCAGCGCCAGCCCGCCCAAGCTCATGATGTTGGCGTTGATGCCCAGAACCTGCATCACCAGAATGGAGACCAGCAGTCCCACGGGCAGCACGAAAACCGCGACGAAGGCGCTGCGCACGTGGGCCAGGAACACCAGGCAGATCAGCGCCGTGACGATCAACTCCTCGATCACCGCTTCCCGCAGCGTGTCGACCGCGCGGCCGATGATGGCCGAGCGGTCGTAGGTCGTCTTGAGAAACACGCCGGGCGGAAGGCCGTCTTCCAGTTCGAACAGACGTTTCTTCGCGTCCTGGATCACCTTGTAGGCGTTCTCGCCGAAGCGGGAGACGATCACCCCCCCCACGGCCTCGCCCTGGCCGTCCAGTTCGCCCACGCCGCGACGCATCTCACCGCCCACCTGGAGCGTGGCCACGTCAGCCAGAAGCACGGGCGTGCCGTTATCGCCCAGCCCCACGGCGACCTGCGCGAGGTCCTCCAGCCCCTTCAGGTAGCCGCGGCTGCGGACCATGTACTCGTTCTCCGCCCACTCGACCACCGAGCCGCCCACGTCGTTGTTCGAGCGCTCAATGGCCATCACCACGTCGCGCAGCGGCAGGTTGAAGGCCTGCAACTTCTGGGGGTCCAGCACCACTTGGTACTGCTTCACGAAGCCGCCGATGGGCGCCACCTCCGACACCCCGTCCACGGCGGTCAGCGGATAGCGCAAGTACCAGTCCTGGAGCGAGCGCAGGGACGCCAGGTCCTGGTTGGCGGACAGCAGTTCCTTCCCGGTCAGCGGGCATTTCCCCGGCTTCTCGAACGCCCGGACGCGGACCAGCGTCTCGCGCCGGCCTTGCGGCGCGGCGTCGGGCTGGGCGTACCACTTGTCACCCGCCGGATCCCGCCACAGGCCGCGGGGATGGTCGGGCGAATACCACCCCGGCACGATGGCATACTGGTAGACCCACCCCACTCCGGTGGCGTCCGGCCCCAACCTCGGCTCCACCCCCTTGGGCAGGCGGTCGCGCGCGAAGTTCAGGTACTCCAGCACCCGGCTGCGCGCCCAGTAGATGTCGGTTCCGTCTTCAAACAACACGTACACGAACGAAATCTCGAACATGCTGTACCCGCGCACCACAGTGGAGCCGGGCACGCTGAGCATCGCCTGGGTGAGCGGGTAGGTCACCTGGTCGTCCACCACCTGCGGGTTCTGGCCCGGAAACTCGGTGACGATGATGACCTGCACGTCGGAGAGATCGGGGATGGCGTCCAGCCGGATGTCGCGGACCGCCCAGACCCCCAGCCCGATGACGATCCCCGCCAGCAGCAGGACGAGGAACCGGTTCCGGACGCTGTATTCAATGATGCGGGCGATCATCTGAATGGCTCTGGTGTTGCCCCGCCACGCTACCAGCCTGAAATAGAGCGAACGACCTTGCCGCAGGACTTCATGCGCGACCCGTAGTAGGGGTTGGCCACCTCGATCCCCCGCTGGAGCCAGTCGCCCGGCGCCATGGGGCAGTTCAGCACGTGGACCTGCTTCGCCGGGAGCGTCGCCGGGATCAGGGCGTCGGCGAGCGCGATGGCTGCGGCGCTCAGCGCCTTGAACGCCTCGCGCTGCTCGCCCGCGGGGGCGGCGCTGAACACCTCCGCCGCCTTGGCGAGCGCCGTGGCGGTTGCGACCCGCGACTCACCCTCGCCGGCAGCCGCCCGCAACTCGGCCGCCGCGCGAGTCATGGACGCGCCGTCGAACTTCGTCTCTTCCGGCGAGGACCGGCCGAGCGCCTCGGCGAGGTCCAGGTAGGAGGCCAGCGCCGCCTCTCCGGAAGACTCCCACGCGGGGCGCGCCTCGTTCCCGCCTGGGGCCATCGCCCGCGGCGGCGCACCTGCGGCGGAGCCGCTTGGGCTGTCAGCGCCGGGCTTGGGTCCGGGTTCCAGGGTCAGGGGTCGGCTGGGCGCGGGGGTCGGCGCCGGAAAAAACGCGGCTGGCGCGGGGGCGCCGTCACCGCTGGTGGGACCGCCCCCCCCGTGGCGATGCTCCCCGCCGGACGCGCCGCCCGCCGGCTCCGTCACCGCCTTGCCGGCCTGGAACTTGCGCGTGGCCTCGCGGGTGCGGCTTTCGGCGTCGATGAGGAACTGGCCGCTGGCCACCACCATCTCTCCGGTGGCGAGACCGGAGAGCACCTGGACGCGGCCGCCGTCGCCCTCCGCGCCGATGACCACGTCGCGGGGGTCGAACTTCCCCTCGCCCAGCGCGACGAACACCAGTTGGCGCGCGCCGGTGTCGAGCACGGCTTCACGGGGGATGATGCGCGCGTCCTCGACCGGCGGGCTTTCGATGTGGGCGGTGGCGTACATCGCGTGGCGCAGCAGCAGCGCGCGGTTGTCGATCCGCGCGCGCACCAGGGCGGTGCGCACCATGTGGTCGAGGTGGGGGTGGATGAGCGCCACCTCGCCCGTGAACTCCGTTCCGGGCGCCGCGGGCACGGTGGCCGTCACCTTGGCCCCGACGCGCACCTTGCCGATGTCCGCCTCCGGCACCCGCGCGTCGAGCCAGACCGCGGAGTGGTCCACGAGCCGCAGCACCCGCTCGCCGGCCTTCACGGCGGAGCCGGCCTGCACCATCCGCTCCGTGACGTGGCCGCTGATGGGGCTGAAAAAGGTCACGGTCCGCGGCGGGGCGGGAGCGGCGGCGAGGCGATCAATCTGTTCCTGGTCCACGCCCCAGTTGAGCAGTTTGGCGGTGGCCGCCGCGTGGAGCGCCTGGGCCGCGCGCCGCTCCGGAGATTCCCCCGCCGCGGTGGCCAGGGCGCGCGCCGCCGCCGCCAGTTCCTGCGCGCCGACCACCAGTTCCGGGCTGTAGAGGTCGAAAAGCGGCTCGCCGCGGGCGATCATCATCCCGTCGGTGTCGGCGTAGAGGCGCTCGATCCAGCCGCTGACGCGGAGGTTCACGTCGTAGCGGTTCGATTCCATCTCATCGATCGACCCCACCGCGCGAATGGAACGCGCCAGCGGCCCCTGCTCCACGCGGGCGAGGCGCACGCCGATGTTCTGGACCATCACCGGGTCGATCTCCACCGGGTCGATCTTCACTCCCTTGCCGTCGGGTTGGGCCTTGATCGGCGCCAGGGCCATGCCGCAGATGGGGCACGAGCCGGGATGGTCCTGCCGGATGTCCGGGTGCATGCCGCAGGTCCAGATTTGTTTCTGCCGGCTGGCTTCGGCTCCCGATCCGCCGCCCAGCCAGGGGAAACTTTCGTGCCAGCGGGCGCCGATGGCGATGCCGATGAGCAGCGCGAGCGCCCAAGGAGCGACCCGAATCGAAACCGTTCGACCCGCGGGACGTGGCGCGCGGCCCGTGCTGATCGGATTGCCTCCTGAAGCGGCGGGGACCCTGTTCGAGGGATCGAGTGGTTCGGAGGAGGCCATTCTGCTATCCTGGCTTTGCCATGCCGCTGACCGACGAAGAGAAGCGCATCGCGCGCCTCAAGAAGACGGCGGTGTTCCTGGGAAGCCTCGGCGCCATGCCGTTCGCGCGGTGGCTCGCCAACGCCATCGCTGGACGGTACCCGTGCCCCATCTGTGGAACCTTGGTGAAACGTCCGCAGCCCCGGTGCGGCAATCCGAAGTGCGGCGTGAGGCTGAAATGGGGTTGACGAGCGAACATCTTGAACGAACGAAGGAAGTATGGCGGGGCCTTCCGGTCATTGACCGTGCGTTCTTGGCTCACACAGCCGCCTTTGGTCTCAGCGTCTGGGTGACCGGGGGACGCACCGCTGATGCGGACGAAGTTCTCGCCTGGGTCATTCGGCTCTGGCCTGCCGCCCTTGTTCTGTATCTGCTCGCGAGCATCATCGCGGAGCGTCGCGCCGCCGCCGCGATGGTTGAACTGGAAAGCAAGGGGCCCGAAGGGGAGCGAGACCCGGCGCCCGGTGAAGCCCGGACCGACGACGACGAGGCCACACTCAACCCGTGAAGCCGCCCACCTTGTGCCCGCGGTCCAGCCACCGCGATCCCGGCGATCTTCAGCGCCCGACATGTTCCCCTCCCGCTGAAACCTCGCGCGATCCCGCCTCCCCTCCCACCGCCTCCGCGTCCACGCCCGCCAGTTCCTCGACCTCGGCCAGCCGCTGCTCGCGGGCCAGGCGCGCCTCGACAGCCATGCGGCGCACGTCAAGTTCCATGCGCCGCGCGTCGATCAGGTCGCGGTACATGACCTGCGACGTGACGTACCCCGCCTCGGCGTTCGCGGCCGCGCGGGCGGCCGCGGGAATCACGGTTTCCTCCAGCAGCGCGCGCTGGCGCTCGGCGTCGCGCAGCGCCACCAGCGCGGCCACGTAGCGCGCGCCGCTGTCGGCGCGGGCCTGGCGCGTCATGGCGCGCGCGGCCTCCAGCGCGGCCTCCGCCTCGCGGACGCGCGCCGCGATGGCGGGGACGTTGGTGGGCACGCTGACCATGGCGCCCACCATGCGCTCGATGCTGCCGGTGAACGAGAACATCGGCGCCACGTCGGGGATGAACTGCTGCCGCGCCAGGTCGAGCGCGGCCTCCCGCCCGGCGCTCTCACGCGCCAGCGCCGCCAGTTCCGGGTTCGCGGCCACGCCGGCGCGCAGCAGCGCGGCGTCGTCCACGGCCAGCGGCCGGGGCGCGAACAACCCCACGCCCGTGCTGATCACCCCCCAGGGCGGCCGCGCCAGCATCCCGTTCAGGCCGGCCTCCGCCGCGCGGCGGCGCGCCAGCAGCGCGGCGAGGCGATCCTCGGCCAGCCGCGTATCGATCTCGGCCCGCGAGAGGTCCGCCTGCGGCCCCCCCGCCGCCACCCGCGCCGCGGCGGTGTCGAGGAACACGCGCGCCAGCGCCACGTCGCTCCGCTCCAGCCGGATCATTTCGTCCATCGCCGCGATCTCGAACCACATTGACAGGACGCGCCGCTGGAGCGCGAACTTCCGCCCCCGGAACCGCTCGCCGGCGGCGCGGGCTTCTTCCAGAGCGATCTCGCCCGCCTTCATCACCTTCGTGGGAAAGGGGGTCGCCGAAGCCGAATCAAACGCCACCGTGCCGGTCACCCGATCCCACGCCTTCATCTTCTCGTCGCTGAACAGGTAGCCGAACGAGGGCATCACGTTCATCATCGGGTAGGCCGACTCCGCCGTCACCGCGGCCAGGGCCGCGCGCCAGCGGTGGTAGGCAGCCTCCAGGTCGCCGTTGGTGAGAAAGGCCCGCCGCAAGACGGCGCGCCAATCTGCCTCCGGCGGCAGGTCGGGCGCCGGCGGCCGATCCGCCTCTGGAACACCCCACGCCTCGCCGGCGGCGGCGGACTTGGCTTCCTCATCGCCCAGCCCGCCGGGCGCGAGCACGCACCCGGCCAGCCCGAACGCCGGCGCGAGAACCGCGGCCCGCGCGGTGAACGTCAGCCAGCCAAGTTTCGCGGAAACGGAGTTCATCTGTATCCCGGCTGGAGAGCAAACCCTTCACCGGAGACGCGCCGCCGGAAAGACGATCCCCCGTGAAAGACGGTGATTCGCCTTCCGTCTCGCTCCGTCGTTCGCAACGTTCGGTCCGAAAACCGCGCCCGCGAGCGACATTTCTCTAAACTCAAGGGAGGGAATACTTTATTCCATTAGCATGCAAGCGTCTTCGGGAGATTGACGTTCGGAACCGGATGATATCAAACAGCACTCTCCTCTTTGTGTTGGAAAACTGACACCTGAAACGGGTCGCAGGACTGCTGTCAGGCGCATGGTCGATGCGCCGGTCTTCAGGCCGCGCGATTGACCATTCCATGGTCCGCACGCTTTCGACCCCACGGCGCTTGCGGTCGCATCCGCTCAGCGCGGGGACACGGACGCCGACACCCGGAACCCGAGGCTGAAGATGTACCGGAAGCCGGGGGTTTCCCGGTGGCGATACGCTGCGTGGACGACGCTCGCGAAGTGGAACCACGAGACCCCCCGAAGCACCCGGTAGACGCCCTTGTTGGACACCCAGGGGGCCCCGTCCGTCGGCGCGCCGTCGTACGAATCGTGCCACTCGTCTTCGCACCACTCCCAGACGTTGCCGTGCATGTCGTACAGTCCCCAGGCGTTGGGCTTCTTCTGACCGACCAGATACGCCGTGTTTCCTGAATTGGCGTCGTACCAGGCGTGCTCACCCAGCGTGGATTCGTCGTCGCTGAACGACCAGCGCGTGGTCGTCCCCGCGCGGCAGGCGTATTCCCACTCCGCCTCGCTCGGCAACCGCAGACCGGCTTTCTCGCAGAACTGCCGGCAGTCGTTCCAGGAGACCTCTTCCACCGGCGCGTCGAGACCC
>JACQVU010000356.1 GCA_016209585.1 Planctomycetota bacterium | reverse complement strand
GCGACACCTGACCCGGCGACGGCTCCGGAAGAATGGCCTCCAGATCGATCATTTCACCAGTATACACCACGGTCGTCACCAGAATGCTGTCGGGGAAGGGCAAACTTGAATCCGCGTGGTCGAACCCGTCGTCAGCCGTCACCACCGCGGAACTACGAACGGGCGCCGCTCGCCGGACCGCCTGACGGCGGGACTACGAACGGGCGCCGCTCGCCGGACCGCCTGACGGCGGGACTACGAGCGGCGGGTGGGTGGCCGCGTCTCGCGCGCGGCCAGCGCGTCGCGGGCGATCTGCGCGCACAGCGCCTCGGCGCTGGGGAACTTCATCTCCGGCCGCAGCCGGCGCCAGAGGCGCAGCGTGAGCGTGCGGCCGTAGAGGTCGCCGGAGAAGTCGAGCAGGTGAGCCTCCACCGTCAACGGGCCGCTCGCGCCGGCGGCGCCGGCGAAGGTGGGGGCGACGCCCACGTTGGCCACCGCCCGCCACGGCGTCGGCGACGCGCCGCCCGGCGTGGCGGGGGCGAGCAGGGCCTCCCCCGCGTAAACGCCGGCTGGGGGAAGCACCTGCGCGCCGACCTCCAGATTGGCGGTGGGAAAGCCCAGCAGGGCGCCGCGACGCCGACCGGGGCCGACCGGGCCGACCAGGGCGTAGGGCCGGCCGAGGAGCCGCGCCGCGCGGTCCAGGTCGGCGGCGGCGATGGCGGCGCGGACGTTGCTGCTGGCGGCCAACTCGCCGGCCACCCGCACCGGTTCGGTGGCGATCACCTCAAACCCGCCGGCCGTGGCACATTCACGAAGAAAACGGGCGTCGCCGCGCTGGTCCTTGCCGAAACAGGTGTCCTGCCCAAGCACGAAGACGCGGACGCCCACCTTTTCGAGCAGCACGTCGCGCAGGAAGTCGGCGGCCTCGGTCTCGGCGAGGGCGCGGGTGAAGGGGAGCACGATCAGGTTGTCAACGCCCAGCGCCGCGATCTCCTCGACGCGGGTCGAAAGGGGCAGCAGGATGGGCGGGGGTGAGCCGGTGAGAACCTCCCGTGGGTGGGGGTCGAAGGTCATCACCGTGGCGGCGATGTCCCGGGCGCGGGCGGCGGCCACCACGGCGCGCACGACCATCTGGTGGCCGAGGTGCATGCCGTCGAAGACGCCCAGCGTGAAGGCGCACGGCCCCGGCCGGCTGGCGGCGTCATCGGTGACGGAGCGCAGGAGACGCATGCGAGCGAACGGCCGCCGTCAAGGTTCCGTCTTGCCGTTCTCAGCCACGAGATAGGTGTAGCCGGCGAGGCTGGCCTCGTAGTGACGCATGAGGAGCCGGTACTGTTCCAGGGTGAGCCGCTTTTCCTGGACGGATTGTTCACCGGCGCGGCGCATGTTGTCGAGCAGCGTGTCGCGGTCATACTGCACGTAGCCCAGGACCTCGGCGATGGAGTCGCCGGCCACCACGCTCTCCACACGGTAGGCCTCGTCGGTGAGGAGCACGTGGGCGACGTTGGTGTCGCCGAACAGGTTGTGCAAGTCGCCGAGGATCTCCTGGTAGGCGCCGACCAGGAAGATGCCCACCAGGTACGGCTCGCCCGGCTTCGGGGCGTGCAGTTCCAGGGCCGATTTCGGCTTGGGGAAGTCGATGAAGCAGTCAATCTTCCCGTCGGAGTCGCAGGTGAGGTCGGCGAGCACCCCGCGGCGCGCCGGCTCTTCGTCCAGCCGGTGGATGGGCATGATCGGGAAGAGTTGATCCACGGCCCAGATGTCGGGCGTGGACTGGAAGACGGAGAAGTTGCAGTAGAAGCGGTCAGCCACGCTGCTCTCCAGGCCGGCGAGTTCGGGCGGGGGGTACTCGTCGGCGCGGACGAAGCCCAGGACCTTCTCACTCACGGCCCAGAAGAGGCGTTCGACGTCGGCGCGCTCGGCCAGGCGCAGGAAGCCCAGTTTGAAGAGGGTGAGCGCCTCGTCGCGCAATTCCACGGCGTCGTGGTAGGCCTCCTGGTAGTTCTTGGAGGAGATGTGGCGCAGCACCTTGGACAACTCGCGCACCGTCTGGTGGGCCGAGCGCGGCACCGAAGCCGGCAGCGAGGAATCGACCTTGTCGTGGTCCAGCACCTCGACCACCAGCACCGACGAGTAGGCCAGCAGCGCCCGGCCGGCCTCGGTGATGATGGTGGGGGGCTTGACCTGCCGCGCTTTGCAGGCCTCGTCCAGGAGGCTCACCACGCTGGCGGCGTACTCTTCGGCGCTGTAGTTGCGTGAAGACTCGCTCTCGGTCTGCGAGCCGTCGTAGTCCACGCCCAGGCCGCCGCCCACGTCGAGGAATTCGAGCGGGGCGCCGAGGTCCACCAACTCCACGAAGAAGCGGGAGGCCTCCCGCACCGCCTCCTTCAGCGCGGCGATGCGGGTGATCTGCGAGCCGATGTGGAAGTGCAACAGTTTGAGGCAGGGCAGCAGTTGCGCGGCCTTCAGACGCTCCACGGCCTCCATCATCTCGGTCGCCGTGAGACCGAACTTGGCGCGGTGGCCGCCGGAACCCTCCCACCGGCCGGAGCCTTGCGTGCCCAGGCGGGCGCGCAGGCCGATGATCGGCTCGATGGCCAGCCGCCGCGACGCCGCGATCAGGAACTCCAGTTCCTGGAACCGCTCCACCACCACGATGGGCCGCCGGCCGATGCGCTGCGCCAGCAGCGCGGTCTCGATGTACGACGGATCCTTGTACCCGTTGCAGATGATCAGGCCGTCGGTCTGCCCCGGCATGGCCAGGGCGATCATCAGTTCGGGCTTGGAGCCGGCCTCCAGCCCGATCTGGTAGGGCTTGCCCACGCGCAGCAGGTCCTCGACCACGTGCCGCTGCTGGTTCACCTTGATCGGAAAGACGCCCCGGTAAGCCCCGGCGTACTGGTACTCCTGGATGGCGGTGTAGAAGGCCTCGGAGATGCGCCGCACCTGCGACTCCAGGATGTCGGGGAACCGCACCAGCAGCGGAAAGGCGTGCCCCCGCTCCTCCAGGTCTTTCGCCAGGTTGTAGAGATCGACGGCGCGCCCGTCGGCCCGCGGCGTCACCACCACGTGGCCGGCGGGGTCCACCCGGTAGTACCCCGCGCCCCAGTCGTCGATGCCGTACAACTTCGCGCTGCGCTCCGGCGCCCACGCGCCCGGCGGCTCCTTTTTCGCTGCCGTCTCTCCCGCCATTGACGCCATGCTCCGTGTCAGAATGAATAGTTAAGCCCCACGCCGGGCGTGATCACGTCGATGGCCTCGAACCGGCCGGTGGACTTGTCCAGCCGCCAGGCGCGCTCGAAGTCCACGGTGAGCCACACGCCGACCACGCCCGGCAGCGTCCAGGGCGAGTAGCCGGCCCGCGCCCGCACGTAGGACTGGTCGGAGACCACCCGCAGCACGTCGGTGAGGTCGCCGATGCCGCGCCGCGCGTACTCGGCCGAGAACTGGAACTGATCCAGCGGCGTCACGCGCGCCCGCGCCGTGAACAGCCCCGCGTCGGCGTCGCCGAACATGTCCAGGTAGGAGCCGTCCACCGACAGAATGTCAAGAAACGAGACCCCCAGTTCGCCGAAAATCCCCCGCGCCCGCGTCACACCGTCCAGCGCCCGCCGCTTGGTGGTCAGCGACGCCAGGTCGGGCCAGGTGAAGCGGTCCACGTCGTAGGTGGCGTCGAAGTAGCCGGGGATGTACTCGTCGCCGCTCTCGCGCCGCTCCAGTTTCGAGCGCACGTTGAAATCCACGCCGAACGGGTCCTTCAGGTCGCCGATCACGCCGTAACTCCGCCCGTCGCCGTGGCCGACCAGGTGCGAGCGGTCGGCGTACGGCGTCACCTGCAACACCCACGACTTCGGCAACAGCGGCAACCCCGCGTCCAGGCCCCACGCGTAGACCGGCCGCCAAGTCGCCTCCATGTGGCCGTCGGCGTCGAACGCCGGCTTCCCCGGCGAGTCGAACAGCAGCCGCCCCGGGGCCTGCTGATCGGTCACGTAAGTGCCGCCGAACTCCAGGTTCTCCACGATGGGCAGCGCCCCCGCGCCGGCCGCCGCCCGGATGGGCCGCGCGAAGGCGCGCCCCCCGATGATCTCCATGTACGACAGGCTGCTGGTGAACGACTCGAACCCGAACGGCCCCAGGTCCAGCGCCAACTCGGCCCCCACCTTGCGCTGCGTGAAATCCACGTCGGACCGGTAGTGGTTCACGATCGTCCGGTAGCCGATGTCCACCGAATCGAGCGCGCCCAGCCGCCCGTAGAAGGTCTCTCCCTTGTGCCCCACGCGCACGAACCGGAGGATCGTCAACCAGTCCGACCGCTCGTCATACATCCCGTCGCGAACGTGGAGATCATGGTCCACGTCGATCTCCAGGTTCAACCCCGCGCCCAGGCTGGTGCCGAACAGCGGAATGTTCAGGTCCGGCCGCAGGTGGAAGGTGAAAAAGGTCTCCCGGTCGCTGTCCGCGCCGTCCACCACCTTCACCCCCGCCCCGAAGTCCAGGTTGAAGGTCTTCTCCTTCGGCCGAAGATCGCCCACGGCCGCCATCGCCCGCCGCGCGTCCTGCGCGCCGGGGGAAACGTCCGTGGCGGGCGCCGGGGAAGCCGCGGGCGCGGGCGCGGGCGCCTCCTCCGCGCCAGCCGCGGGGGCAAAGAGGGCCAGGAGCAGCCCTCCCGCCGCGACGCCGGCGGCGAGCGCGCGACGCGCGGCGCGGGCCAGGCAGTGAGGGGCGTGAGTCATGGAACGTTGGCCGCGGGCGCGGCCGGTCAGGCCACCAATCGCTCCCCCGCGAAGCGGAGCGCCACGTAGACCACCAGCGGGACGATGTTCAACACCATGCCGGCAAAGTTGGTGGTCTGGTCCACTTCCGGCCGCTCCCGGTTCTCGACCAGCAGCGAGAAGAAGCCGCAGCAGAACCCGAGGAGCGTCACCACGAACCAGGCGTCCAGCAGCCGGCTTCCGGTCCAGAGGTGGGTCACCAGCAGCAGCATCGCCAGGTTGCCGAACAGAACGCTGATGATGCCGAACCGCGAGTGTCGCGCGGCGCGGCGCCGAAGCGCGGCCTGGGACCGTTCCTCCACGCGGGCCTCCCCCCTCTGATCCACCGACGGCGCGTCATTATAGAGAGACCGGCCCGCGCCGCAAGCGACAGGAAGATCGAAGATCGGTGAACGGTTACCATAGGCGTCGTCGTCGCCCGCAACCGAGGGGGGCCGCGGGGGCCGGCGAAGATTCTATGCCGTTCTCTTGTACGCTTCGTCTTGGCGCGAGCCGGTCCGCCGCGCGGTCCGCCTTGGCCGCGGGCGTGGTGGTCGCGCTGGCCGCGGGAGCCTTGGTCGCGGCGTGGGGTTGCGCGGCCGGGCCGGACCCGCTGCCGGAGGAGCCGCGCGAACGCGCCTGCGCGCTGGTGGCGCGCCTGGTGGTGGAGCGCCGCCCGTTCGGCCCGCTGGGCGGCGGCGATCTCGCGCCGTCAGACGAGTATGACGACATGATCCGCGGCCTGGTGGCGCTGGCGCCCGTGCCGGAAGCCGGCGTGGTGGAGTTGCTGGGCGACGTGATCGAGCGCGACGACGCTCCGGGCCACGAGGTCCGGCGCCGCGGCGCCGGAGAGGTTCTCGAGGCGCTGGCGGCCCGCGGCCACGCCGCGGCCGTCGACGCCCTCGCCCGGATGCTCGATCTCCCCGACGCCGGCGCCGTCGGCCGCCTCGCCGCCGCCCGCCGACGGGGCGGTTTCCCGGCCGCGTGGCTCATCCACCGCGCCCACGCCGCCGCGCCGCCCGGTCGCCGCCGGGCGAGTCTGGCCGCGGCCCTGGCCGTGACCGTGCCGCCCGGACTCCATGCGCGGTTGGCACGGGAGGCGGCGCGGCTGGTCTGCCGTGACCTGCCTCCCGGCCAGCGGGTGGCGGTGATGCCGTGTGACGATCTGCTTGACGACCCCGCCGGCGCCTCCGCGGCCAGCGGCGCCTTGGAGCGCGCCCTGGTGCGGCTGGGCGCGCTGGAGGTGGTGGAACGCGCCGGGGCCGGCGCCGATGAGCGCGCGCGGCTGATGGAACTGGCGCGCCGCGACCCCTTCACCGCCGGCGACGCCGGCCCGGCCCCCGGCCGCATGCGGCCCGCCCAGACGCTGCTGTTCCCGACCGCGACCTTTGACGGGTTGTCAATCGAGGCGGTCGACGCGACCAGCGGCGAGGTCCGCGCCGCCTGGTTCCTCCCCAGCGGCGAGTTCGCGGCTGACCCGTTCACGGCGCTTTCCCACTCGGTCGCGGCCGACTTCAGCCGCGCGGACCTGGGCCGGGAGGCGGCGGAGCGCCGGGCGCGCGCCGCCGGCGGGGCGTTCGCCATCGGTCCCATCGAAGGGGACGCGGGAGGGATCTTCGCCCGGCGGCTGGCGGCGGCGCTTTTCGATCTCGCGCCGCTTGGGCCGCGCTGGGTGGCGCAGGGGCACGCGGGCGCCGTCCGGGCGGAGTTGGCCCGAACCAGCGACGACCAGTACCGTCCCTCGCCGGCCGCGCCGGGGATACTGCCGGTCACGGCGTGGCTGACGGGCGCGCTGGAGCCGGGATCGGGCGGCGTCGACGCGGCCGTCTCCGGCGGGGACAGCGACACCGCCGGGCGCCCACCCCCGCCAAGGGGGCCGGCGCTGTCGCTGCGACTGGTGGAGGTGGAAAGCGGGTTGATCCTGTGGAAGTGGTAGCGATCAGAACCTATTTCAGTAAGTCATTCGGTCGGCGGACGGCTGCGATGGCCATGAACATCGTCGCGGCGAAACGTCGTATTGATCTCCGAAATACTGCCGTTTCGCCGCTCCTCGTTCCTGGCCCTCTCGCTCGTCCGCCGCCGACGAAGCACCTACTGAAATAGGTTCTCAGGCGGAAAGATCAAACGGATCGGCGCGGTGGGCGAATATACTAACGGAGTCGGTTCGGTTCCCCCCGCGGCGCTTTGCCCCGGCGGCTGGCCGAGCAGTGAGGAAGGAGCGGCAGATGCGCAAGGTGGTTCTCGGCGTGGCGATGCTGGCGACGGCGTTCGCGTCGGGCGCGGCGGGGGCGGCGTTCCTGGCGCAGGGCAAACCGCGGGTGGACGACGGCGACCGGGTGGACGCCGTCGCCAAGGCGCAGAAGGAGACGACCACGCGGGCGGCGCTTGCCCGCGGAGGCGACGACGACCTGGCGCGGCCGGCGCGCGTCGCGGAGGAGCAACTGCGCGACGATCTCTCCCGGTACGCCGGGCTGGAGGAGTTGCGGCAGGCCGCCTCGCGGACCTTCTCCGATGAGGAGATGGCGGCGATCAAGGGCGACGTCGAGAAGAAGCTCGGGGTGATGGAGGCCGGCGTGAGGGCCGAGGTGCAGAACGCCAAGAGCGCGGCCGTCCAGAAAAGCGCCAAGATCGACATCGAAGAGGAGATCAAGGCCATTCGCGCGAAGGAAGAAGAGCAACGCCTCCAGGAGGCGCGCAAGGGGGCGGAGCAGGCCGGCAAGCAGGTGTTCGACGGCATCACGTCGTTTTTCGGGTTCAAGGATGAGGAGAAAGCCGCCCTCGGCCAGCGTTTAGAGAAGGCCGTGGGGCGGTTGGATCCCACCCGTAACCCCGACCTGCTGCGGCGGGCGCAGAACGGCGAACTGACGCCGGAAGAAGAGGCCGCCGCCCGCGCGGAGTTCGAGGGGGCGGCGGGCGAGGTGGTGAAGTCGTTCCAGGAGGCGATCACGCCGGAGAAGCAGGAGAACGCCCGGAAGAGCGTGCAGACCGAGGTGGAAAAGGCGCTCGGCCCCAACGCGCCCCAGATCCCCGCGCCGCAGGACATGGGCAAGGCCATGGACGAAATGGGGAAGACGGCCCAATCCCTGCAAGAGAACCTCCAGCAGGAGATGGACAAGCAGCGCAAGTCTCTCGGCGACATGAAGAAGGGCGACCGCGACTTCTGACCCGACGCTGGCGGGGCGCATGGCCGTTCACCGCGTCGGCCTCGTCCAGATGCGTTGTTCCGCCGATCCGGCGGGCAATGACGAACGTGCCGAGGCCGGCATCCGCGAGGCCGCCCGGCTCGGCGCTAAGACCGTCTGTCTCCAGGAACTGTTTCGCAGCCTCTACTTCTGTCAGGAAGAGGCGGTGGAGCGTTTCGATCTCGCGGAGCCGATCCCCGGCCCCACCACCGAGCGGTACAGTCGGCTGGCGAAGGAGATTGGGGTCGCCATCATCCTGCCGCTGTTCGAGCGGCGGGCGCCCGGCGTGGCGCACAACACGGCGGTGGTCATCGACGCCGGCGGGGCGCTGCTGGGGTCGTATCGCAAGGCGCACATCCCCGACGATCCGCTCTACCACGAGAAGTTCTATTTCTCGCCCGGCGACACCGGCTTCCGGGCGTTCCGCACGGCGCACGGCGTGGTGGCGGTGTTGATTTGCTGGGACCAGTGGTTCCCGGAGGCCGCGCGGCTCGCCGCGCTGGCCGGCGCGGAGATCATTTTCTACCCCACCGCCATCGGCTGGCATCCGAGGGAGAAAGAGGAGTGGGGCGAGCGGCAGCACGACGCCTGGCGCACGGTGCAGCGGGGCCACGCCGTGGCCAACGGCCTGTACGTGGCGGCGGTGAACCGCGTCGGCCATGAGGGGCCGAAGGGAGGCGGGCTGGAGTTCTGGGGCCGCTCGTTCGTGGCCGGCCCGATGGGCGAGGTGATCGCCGAGGCCGGGGGCGAGGAGCGCGTGCTGGTGGCGGACTGCGATCTTGGCTACCTGGAGACGGTGCGCCGGAACTGGCCCTTTTTCCGGGACCGGCGGGTGGACGCCTACGCGGGTCTCGCCCGGCGGTTCGGGGAAGCGAGTGGGTGATGGGGCGAATGGGACTTCTGGGACGAATGGGACCGATGGGACCTATGGGAAGGGGAAGTCGATGAGCGGCGTTCAAGGCGAGCGAAGGGGGTTCATCGCGCCGCATGGCGGCTATCGCAAACTGTTGTCTTATCAGAAGGCGGAAGTGGTCTTCGACATGACGGTTTGTTTCTGCCGGCGCTTTCTGGCCAAGGGGGATCGCACGGTTGATCAAATGGTGCAGGCCGCGCGTTCAGGAAAGCAGAACATCGCGGAGGGGAGCGCGGCCTCCGGCGTTTCGAAGTCGACGGAAGTCAAGTTGTGTAGCGTCGCGCGCGCGAGCCTTGAAGAACTGCTTGTAGACTACGGCGACTTTTTGCGCGTCCGCAAACTGCGGCGGTGGGAAAAAAACTGTAAGGAGGCCCTGTTCGTTCGCACGCTGGGAAAGAAAACGCCGGCGACCTACAAGACCTTCAAGGAGTTCAGCGAAACCCGCCCCGCGGAAGTGGTGGCGAACATCGCCATTTGTCTGATCCATCAGGCGAACTTCCTGCTCGATCGCCAGATTCGTCGCCTCGAACAGCAGTTCATCGTCGAAGGTGGAATTCGTGAGCGCATGACCCGCGCCCGCCTTCAAGAACGAAAGCGGCAGGCCGCGAAACGCGGGGCTTCTCCACCGGATCGCCCCGCCGTCGAAACGCCGCCGGGGGAGTCCCACTTGCATGAGTCCCATAGGTCTCATGAGTCCCATTCGTCCCATGAGAGCGCAGTCCCACCCGATCAACTCGCCCTCAGCCGCCGCCTGCCGGCCGAATTCGAACCCACGGGCGCCGTCTGGCTCGCCTGGCCCCACAACGCCGAGGACTGGCCCGGCAAGATCGACGCCGTCCGCTGGGCCTTCGCCGAACTGCTCCGCCTCGTCACGCGCGAGGTTCCGGCGATCCTGCTGGTGAACGACGAAGCCGTGGAGGCTGACGCCCGCCGCGCGCTGGAGGCGGCGCACGTTTCGCCGTCGCAGGTGGAGTTCGCGCGCCGCGCCACCGACCGTGGCTGGCTTCGCGACATCGCCCCGGAACCGCTGGCCGTGGCGCCTCCCCCCCCGGCGGTCGGCGCGCGCGGTCGATCGCGGCGGACCGGCGGCGACGCGGGCCGGCGGCGGGAGGCGATCGTCTGGTCGTTCAACGGCTGGGCGAAGTACGACAATTGGCGCCGGGACGCGGGCGTGGCGCGTTTTCTCTGCGAGCGGCACGGTTTCACGCCGGTTCCGGCCGTGCATCGCGGCCGGCCGGTGGTGATGGAGGGCGGGGCGATCGACACCGACGGCCGCGGCACGCTGCTGGCCACCCGCGAATGCCTGCTGTCGGCCGGCGCGCAGGCGCGGAACCCCGGCTTCACCGCGGCCGACTACGAGGCGCTCTTCGCGCGCTACCTCGGCGCGCGCCGCGTGATCTGGCTGGAGGGCGGCGTCGCCGGCGACGACACGAACGGCCACGTGGACGACTGCGCCCGCTTCGTCGCGCCGGGGGTGGTGGTGGCCGCGGTGGAGCCGGACCGCGGCGCCGCCAACCACGCGCCGCGGGCGGAAAACCTGGCGCGGCTCGTGGCCGCGCGCGACGCCCGCGGCCGGCCGCCGCGGGTGGTGGAAGTTCCCTTGCCGGAGCCGGTCTCTTTCGCCGGCCAGCGGCTGCCGGCCAGTTACGCCAACTTTTTGATCTGCAACGAAACGGTGATCGTGCCCACCTTCAACGACCCCGCCGACGGCCCGGCGCTGGAGCGCATCGCCGCGGCGTCCGGCCGGCGGGCCGTGGGCCTTTTCGCGCGCGACCTGGTTCTTGGCCTCGGGGCCGTGCACTGCCTCACGCGCCAGATGCCCGAGGGTGGGCCGTCTGGCTCGTAGTTCCGCCGTGAGGCGGTCTGCTGACGCGCCAGACGCCGGGGTGGACCGTGAAAGATCACGGCAGCGCCGTCAATGAGACGATCAGCGCGAGCGGCGCGGCGTTCGCGCTGTCGGCCGACTTCCAGACCCCCGCCGGCAGAACCACCGCGCTCCCCGGCTCGATAGCCACCCGGTGCTCCGTCGCGATGAACCGCGCCACGGGCCGATCAATGGCCATCTGGCCCAGATCAATGCGCTCCATCCGGTCGATCGCCGCCGCCTCCAACCGCAGATCGGCGAGCACTTCCTTGCCCGCCTCGCCCCGGAGCCGCGCGTGGAGGTTCACCCCCGCCGCCCGCTGGTCCAGCACGGGCTGAAAGAGCGACACTCCCGTTGACAAATAGGCCTCGTGGCCGGAAACAATCATCTCCCGTGTCTCCGCGGCCAAAACGGCCTCACCGTGCGCGAGGCACAAGGCCCCGAACGCCGCCCGCGTCACCGGCCCGCCGCCCGGCGGGGCGGCGCCCGCGTTGAGCACCTCCGCCAGTTTCTCCGGCGTCAGGCGGGCGGGCAGGCCGTCGCTCACGTCGGTGGAAAGGCCCTCGACCAGCCAGGCGTTGAGGGCGAACTGTTTGGTCTCGCCGGCCTCGCGCGCCCGCAGCCAGCCACGCGCGGCCTCGGGATCAATCTCCGGGCCGCCGGTCAACGCGTAAAGCCCGCCAACCGGGGCCATTCCCGGCGCGCCGCCGGCCTTGACAAGGGCGCGCGCCAGCAAGGAGAGTTCGCTTTCCGGGGCGACCTGCGGAGGGTTCGCCCAACCGCCATCATACATCGATGACATGGGCTCCGGGTGCCTGTCGGCGACGACCGGAAAGAACAGCATCCGCGTCGCCCGCAGGGGGGAAAGCCGCAACACGGCGCCGGCGTCGCCAGCCGCGGCCACCGTGGCGCCCCCCTTGCTCCGCACGCGAATCACGATGAACGTGGGCAGGCTCTCAGCCTCGACCGCGAGCACGCGCGCGCCCACCACCGCCGCGCGGCCGTCGGGAATCACGAACTCCGAACCGCTGTAGAGCGAACGATCCCGAGGCAACTCCACCATGCCCCCGCTCACCGCCACCTTGCGATAGTCGCCCGCCGGTTCGCTGATCCGGGCCACCAGCCGCACCACGCTGCCTCCGCCGGCGCTGAGGCGGGAGACCCGCACGAACGCCCGGGCGCCAACGCGGAACTCCCCCGTTTGCGGCTCGCTGACCGACGCGCCCTCGTCCACCTTGGCCTCATAGCCCATGACGTGGGTCGTGACGTTCTCGCTCGCCAGCAAGGTCCAAGCATCGTCGCACGCGGTGACCGCCACGGCCCGCGTGCTCACCGCGCCCCGGATGAGCGCCGCGGCCTCGCCGTCAGCCACCAGCCGCGCCACGCCGGCCGGCGTGGAGAAAGCGGCCGCGCGCTCCGCCTCGCCGGGGCGGATGAAGGCGATCTGCGCCTCGTGCGTGACCCGCGCCGCCTCGTCCAGCGCGCGCCGGAAGGCTTCGCACCTGGCCTGCGCGGCGGCGGGCGCGGTGACGATGACCATCCCGTGGTCCCGCACGTCGAGGCGGCTGCCCCACGGGTCGTTCGTCCAGTAGCGCACCACCCTCAGCGCCCCGGCGAGCAGGTCCGGGTTGTCCAGACGGCGGAGATTCCAGGGCCGCCACGACACCCCGGGAAGGGAGAACCACGGGCCGAGTTCCGGCCACGATGTCGCCGCGGACTCCGGGGATTGAAGGAACCCGAAGTCATACTCCCGCGCCTCCAGCGGAGCGGGCGGCCCGTTCTCCTCGGCCGTCGGAGCGGCGGGAGCCTGCTCTTCACCCGCCGCCGGCGCCGGTTCCTCTCCGGCCAACGGCGCCCCGCCCGCGAGCGCGGCGAGCATGCCGGCGAAGAGAACCATCGAGCGAACACAGTGTGTCATGGGATGCTTCCAGGTTCGCGTGGCGCGGAGCGCGCGCCAGGAGGGCCGGTCAACGACGCGACAAGCGCATGGTATTGTTCCCGCGTCAACTGGCAAGCGAGCAGCAGGTCCATGGCCTGCCGCACACAGGAGTCGCCGCCCCGCCGCGAAAGGATCACCGTGGCAGATTCCCGCACGGGGGGCGCGGCGTCGGACGGACAGAAGGAGAGGCCGGCGACCCCCATCGCGCCCAAGTCGTTCACGTCGTCACCGACGTACGCCGCCGCTTCGGGGGGCAGGTTCCGGGCGCGGAGCGCCGCCCGCAGCACGGCGGCCTTGTCGGTCGCGCCGGCCCAGACTTCAACCTGGAGTTTGGCGGCCCGCGCCGACACGATCTCCGACCGCTCCCGCGTGCAGAAGACCGTCTCCCGGCCGCCGCCCGCCCGGCGCCAGAGATCGATGCCCATGCCGTCGCGCAGGCTGAACTTCTTGAGCGCCTCGCCCCCCGGCCCGACGTACACGCCCCCGTCGGTCAACGTGCCGTCCACGTCGGTCACCACGAGGCGGACCTGCGCCAGCCGCGCCACGAGCGCCTCCGGATGCGTTGTCAGCGGACCGCCAAGACCCGCGAACTCCGGCGCGGACAGGACCAGCGCTGGCGGAAGGCCCAGGCGGCCGAGTTGTGGGATGGGGCGGGTCACGGGCGGACCGGGGAAAAAAAGAGAGGCCCGCGGACCACTGATATGGCCGCGGGCCTCCGGTTTCACTCTCCGCGTCGCGCCGGCCAACGCCGGCGCGCGGCGGGTCACTTCCTCTCGCCGTAGGTGAACTCGATGTTCTTCTTCTTCCCGTCGCGGGTGATGACCAGTTGGGTCTTGTCGCCGGCCTTGGCGGCGCTCACCACCTTGCGAAGGTCGTCGGTCGACGCGATGTCGGCGCCGCCGATCTTGGTGATGATGTCGCCTTCCTTGAGCTGGGCGGTGTCGCCCGGCCCACCGGCGGTCACCGACTCCACCAGCACGCCGACCGCGCCATCTTCCTCGGTGGCGGGGCGAACGCGCAGGCCGATCCAGGCCGGCGCCTTGGCGGGCGCGGCTTTTTCGGCCGGCTTGGCCGGGGCGGCCTTCTCAACCGGCTTGGCCGGGGCGGCCTTCTCAGCCGGCTTCGCCGGGGCGCCCTTCTCCGCGGGCTGGCTGCCTTCGGGACCGAACATCTTGTCAAAGAACGAGTTCAGGTCCTCATTCGCCGGGGCCGGCGTCACGTTCTCTTCCTTCTTGCCCGGGGCCGGGGTCGCGCCCTTCTCGGCCGGAGCGGGCGTCGCGCCCTCCGCCGGCGCACCGGGGCCGCCCGGCCGGCCACCGAGACCGAACTGCTCGCGCAGCCCTTCCAGCCCCTGGCCGCCGCCAAACTGTTCGCCGAGGTTCCTCAGCAGTTCCTGCGGGTCCTGCCCGCCCAGCATCTCACGCATCCGATCCTGAAGCGCGCCCATGTCCGGCATGTTGCCGCCGCCGGGGCCGCCGCGGCCCTGGGGGAGGTTCGCGCCGTCGGGGTCCGGCGTCTTGCCGAGCGCCCGGTCGATGGCGCGGAAGATCCGCGCCAGCGAGTTCTGGTTCTCAGCCATGAGCCGCTTCTTGAGGTCGAAGGCCTTCTTCTGCTCGTCGGTGAGCGTCGATTCGTCCACCGGCGCCTTCGTCGCCTCCGGCTTCGCCTCCGCGCCCGGACGCGCCTCACCCCCGCGCCGGCGACCCTCGCCCGGCCCCGGCTGTCCCTGGGCGAAGGCCCCCACCGGCAGCAGCACCGCGCCGGCGAGCAACCCCACCGTCAGAATCCGCTTGGTCAGCATCTCTCTCTCCTTCCCTTCTTCCGTTCTCTGGTTTCCCCTGGTCACCGCCACGTTGTCATGAACACTACGAACCATCCGGCCCGCTGTGAGACGGCGCTACCGCCGCGAAAGACCGCTCGTCCGCGCCTCCCAGGCTGCCGCCGCTCCCAGCGAAGAGCGCGAAGAATACCCCCGGCCCCGGCGGGGCGCAAGGATTCCGGCGGAATCCGCGTCAGGCGCGCGGTGCCCTTTCCTCGGTCGGATCGGTCTCATCGTGCCGTCGCGCGCGCGCCGGCG
>JACQVU010000355.1 GCA_016209585.1 Planctomycetota bacterium | reverse complement strand
GTCAGATCCCCCTCGTGGCCGTGAAGGTCCCGGCGGTTCTCCGGGGAGGGAGAAACAGAGCATGTCTCCGGTTCGTGTTCGTGTTCGCGCGGTTCTTCGTGACTTGGCGCTCTCCGCGAGCCTGGCGCTGGCGTCGGTGCCGACACTCGCTCACGCGGGGGAAGCGCCGGAAACAGCGAAAACCGACCACGCCGCCGCGGTCGCGGCCAACGCCAAGGGGGAAGACCCCTTCATGGCGGAGTTGGGCCGCGGGGAGACCGTGATCCGCACCTGGAACGTCCCGGCCAAGCCGGGCAAGGAAGGTTTCAGCATCGCGGTGATCGATGCCGAGAGGGAGCGGGTCTGGCGGGTGGTGACGGACTACCGCAACTTCGCGAAGTTCATGCGCAACGTGAAGAAAAGCGAGGTGATCCGCGACGGCCCGGTGGTGCTCTACCATCGCGCGCACATCGACATCCTGCGCCTGGGCGAGTTCCGGTACACCAACAAGGTGGTGCACGACAAGGCCAGTTGGCGCATCACCTGGACCTACGAGCCTGGCAAATATGACGGGCCGCCCGACAACATCGGCGACAACTCCGGCTCCTGGGAACTTCAGGTGTTCGCCGGCGACGCCCGCAAGACCCGCCTGACCTACCGCCTCTATACCGATCCAGGCATTCCGGTTCCCAAGCCGCTTCAGACGCTGATCATCGCGCCCACGCTGCGTGGCGTCATGGAAGACGTCAAGAACCGGGTCAACGACCCTTCCTACAACGCCCCTCCCGCCGAGACGCCGGCGATCTCCGCGCCCACGGGCGCCGACGACGCTCCCGCCTCGGCTGGCACGCTCGCGGGCGGGGCTTCCCAGGGAAAGCCATCGCCCGCGCCGGCGGCAAGCGATCCGCCGCGGGTGGAGGGCATCGCGCCAGCCTCCCCCTCACCGGGTGACATGCTGATCATCCGGGGAACCGGTTTCGGCGGCGACGGGGCCGAGGTGGCCGTCACGCTCGGAGACCGGCCCCTGCCCATCGCTTCGCGCACCCCCGCCCGCATCGTCGTTGAACTTCCCGCCGGCGCAGCCTCCGGCGACCTGCGCGTGCGGGTGGACGGGCAAGAGTCCCTCCCCCGGCCCGTGGCGGTGCAGCGGGCCGACGCGCGCTAGCAGCCCGTCGGTCGGGTTACTCCGCGATGGTGGCGTGGTCCTCCCAGAACGCGCCCAAGGTCGTCACCGAGTCCTGGATGAGCGTGCCCGGCAGCAGCACCGTGTCGGCGGCCAGCGCCAGGGGATATCCCGCGAGCGTGGTCAGGGGCGTCGCCACGAACGATCCGTACAAAACCCGGCCCGCCCCATCCTCCGGGTAGCGGCCGGGGTCATACTTGTCCTGGTCCCATTCCGCGAAGCGGCGCGTGCAATCGAACGACGAGTACTCTTCGTTCACCAGGCTGCACCCGCCAGCCGTGAACAGGACGACCAGGGCCGCGAAGACACGGATGGAAGGGCGAAGGCGTCGCATGCGCTCTCCTCGAGTGGCGGGAAGCCGGATTGTCTCCCGAACGGGAGACGGCACGGTACGCGGCCAGCCGGGGGCGCGTCAAGTCCCCATCTCTCCGTTCCCCAACCCCCAAACAAGGTGCTGGGTGCTGGGTACTGGGTGTTGGGTGCTGGAAGCCGAGCACCGAGCACCGCGGTACTCCGCCCACACCCAACACCGCGGTACTCCGCCCATCCCCGGCCCCCAACCCCCGGCGTGAGGTTGCCAAACGGGGGCGCGGCGTCTATGATGCATGTACCCTCCCCTTGGGCGTCCGCGCAGGATCCGACGTATGTCATTTCGAAGAGGCGTGATCGCGGCGCTCGCGGCTGTCGCGACCCTGGCGCTCGGTCTCGGGTGTCAGATCGGCAAGGAGATCCAGCGCATCGTGCGCCCAGCCGACGAGTACCCCTACGCGACGTCCATCAAGATGTTGATGGGCAACCTGAAGAACGGAGTGGGGAACCTCAAGCGGGACTTCGGCGACCAGGACTGGGAAAACTTCCGGCGCAACGCTGACCACCTGGTGGAGTTCACCGAGGACGTGAAGTTCTTCGCGCCCGCCGGACGGACGCACCGCGCCGCCGACAGTTGGGACTACGATTCGGAGCGGCTCAACCTCATCGCCATGAAGATCCGCGAAGACGCCCGGTTCCGCCGCGCGGGCTGGTTCAAGGAGCATCTTCAGGAACTGGCGACGCAGTGCAACCAGTGCCACCAGAACAACCGCGTGGTCGTGAAGGTCATCGGGGTCACGGGCGCGCGGTAGCAAGAAGGGGTCGGAGGTCCGGGGCCGGGAACGGGGACGGGGACGGAGTTTTCAGGTTTCAGTTTTCAGTTGTCACGAACGCGGCAAGGAAGTCGCGGTGATGATGGGCAGCGCGCGCCCGTCGCGGAGGAAGCGGCGCCGGCCCGGGGCGCGGCCCGGCGCCGCCGGTGTGCCGCACTCCCGCCCCACGCTCGACCGGGAAGACGTTCGCGCGGTGGCGGCCACGCTGCGCTCCGGCTCGCTCGGCCGCGGCGCCGAATGCGCCCACTTCGAGCGGGAACTGGCCGCGTGCCTTGGCCAGCGCCATTGCACCGCGACCGCTTCGGGAACGGCGGCGCTGCACCTGGCGCTCCTGGCCCTCGGGGCCGGCCCGCGCACCGAAGTCATCCTCCCCTCCTACGCCTGCACCGCGCTGCTGAACGCCGTCCACTACACTGGCGCCAAGCCCCTGGTGGTGGACGTGGAACCGGGCCACTGGAACGTCTCCCCGGAAGAAGTGGCGCGGGTGATCAGCCGCCGGACGCGGGCGGTGATCGCGCCGCACGCCTTCGGCTCGCCGGCTGACGTGCGCACCATCCGGCGGCTGGGCGTTAAAGTGATCGAGGACTGCGCCACCTCCCTGGGCGCCCTTTCCGACGACGGCCGGCCCGTCGGCGAAGCGGGCGACGTGGCCGTGACCTCGTTCTACGCGACGAAACTCCTCACCACCGGCCACGGTGGCGCGCTTTTGACGTCCGACGCCCACCTGCGCGACATCGTCGAAAACCTGGTCAACTTCGACAACCGCGACGACTACATCGTGCGCTACAACGCCGCCATGTCCGACTTCCAGGCCGCGCTCGGCCGCGCGCAACTGCGCCGCCTTCCCCACTGGCTGGCGGCCCGCGCCCGCCTGGCGGCGCGTTATCAGCGCGAACTGGCCGACTTGCCGCTCACGGTGCAATCCGTCCGGCCGGGGTGCGCGCACGGCTGGTTCCGCTTCCTCATCGCGGTCACGCCGGCGCGACGTGACGCCCTGGAACGCCACTTGGCCGCGCGCGGCATCGAGGCCAAACGCCCCGTCTATCGCCCGCTGCATCGCTATCTCGGCCTGTCGGCGGGCCGCTACCCGGCCACCGAGGAGGCGCACCAGACCGTGCTCTCGTTGCCACTCTACCCCACGCTGAAGGAGGCCGAGGTCGCTCGCGTGGCGCGCGCCGTTCGCGAGTTCCTGACGACCGGCCCAACACGCCGCGCCTCCGGCCGTACAGGTTCATGGGAGGCGACGGAGCATGGACCAGATTGAGGTTCGCAGCCTGCTCCCGCTCTACGTGGGCGGCGACCTGTCGCCGGAAGATCATCTGGCCGTCTGGCGCGCGCTGGCGGCTGACCCGGACCTCGCCGCCGAGTGCCGCCGATACGAACGCGCCTACACCGCGTTGCGCGCGCTCTCTTTCCCCCAGGTTCCGCCGCGCTACCTGGAGGGGTTCGCCGAATCCGTTCGCCGGAACATTGGCGACGGCGCGCCGGGCGACGCCCTGGTCGATCCTCCCGCTCCATCGGCGGCGGAAGAGATGAATGAGCGCCTGCGCGCCCTGATCTCCATCGCGGCCGGGGGCGACGCCACCCCGCGAGAGCAGGCGATGGTTGACGCCGCGGTGAAATCCTCCGCGGATCTCGCGCTTGAGCAGCGCGGGTACCACGCCGCCCTTGACGCGCTCGCGCTCGCCGGCCGACCGGAGATTCCCGCGCAGGTGCGCCGGGCCTTCGCCGCCGACGTGCGCGCCAGGATCGCCGCCGCTAGTTCCCTGGCCGCTCCTGGTGAGCCACGTCAAAAATCCGCGCCGGCTCACGCCGCCCCGCCACCCGGCTGGGCGGCCCGGTTGGGCCGCAAGGCGTCCCGCGCCGTGCGTTCCCCCTTGGCGCGGCTGGCCGCCGCCGCGGCGCTGGTGATGGTGGGGTTGGGCATCGGGCTTCAGGGCTGGTGGCCGGGGCGCGCGCCCACGCCGGCCGCTGACAACGGCCAGCCGCCTGCCGTTTCGGCGCCGGCGCCGGGGCCGGAAGTGCGCGTTGCGCCGCGGGGGTCCGGAGTCTCGGGCGATGGCGGGGCGCTGGTCAACACCGGCGATCCCCGCTCGCGTGGCATCAACCCGGCCGCGGGGCATTCCGTCCCGAGCGAGCCGCGCGTGGCCGTCTCGTTGTCCCCGTCCGCGCCCGTCATGCC
>JACQVU010000335.1 GCA_016209585.1 Planctomycetota bacterium | reverse complement strand
CGGCGCGCTCCAGGTCGGCCAGCATCGCGCGGAAGGCGATCTGGTCTCCGCCGCCGAACAGCCCGGCCAGTTCGGTGACGCTCTTCGGCGGGGAGCCGGGCTGTTTCAGGAAGTCTTCCAGCGCCGCGAGATCGGGCATGATCCTCCGGGAATTGAGAAGCGGAACCGAAACCAACGCGCCGGCCTCAGCCGCCCAGGCCGCGGCGCCGCCGCCGTCCGTGGCTCCAGGGGCGACCGCCCGCGCCCGCGCCGGCCGGACCGCGGACGCCCCCTTCCCCCGCCTGCCGCCGCTGCAACGGCGGCTGCTCGACACCCAGCGGCGCCTGGCGGCCACCTTCGAGGAGATGGTCAGCCAGTACCGGTTCTCGGACGCGGAGTTCGGCCGCCGGTACTACGAGGAATACCAGGCCGAGTTCCACCCGCCACCAGGCGGCCCGGCGGGCGCGCCGCGGATCGTGACGGAAGAAGCCCTGTTGCGCGACCTCACCGAGCGGGACATCGTCTTCCTGGGAGATTACCACACGTTGCGCGCCTCGCAGGAGACCGCGTTGTGGATTCTGCGGACGCTCTTCGACCGCGGGCGCGACGTGACGCTGCTGCTGGAGATGTTCCGCGCGGCCGACCAGCGGGTCATCGATCACTACCTCTCCGGGCGCATCCGCAGTGACCGGACCTTCCTGGCCCGCGTGAACTACCGCAAGACCTGGGGGTTCGACTGGAGCAACGTCCGCGACCTGATGCACTTCGCCCGCCGCCGCCACGTGCGGGTGATCGGCCTGAACACCGCGCGGGATCGCCACCGGCCGGACGCCCCCAGCCTGCTCCAGCGGGACGCGGCGGCGGCGCGGGCCGTGGCGCGGGAGGCGTCGCGCGCCGGCGGCTCGCGCGGCAGCCTGCTGCTGGTGGTTTTTGGCGACGCCCACGTGGCCGCGTCGCACCTCCCGCGCGAGGTGGAGAGCCTGCTGGCCGCCGAGGGCGCGACGCGCCGGGTGGCGGTCGTGCACCAGAACGCCGACGCCCTCTACTGGCGGCTGCGGGAGGCCGGCGAGTTCTTCTTCGGCCACCACGCCCTCTGCCTCGACGACCGGCGGTTCGTGCTCTTCAACACCAACCCGCTCGCCAAGTTCCAGAGTTACCTCATCTGGGAGGTCAACGCCGGCCTGCTCTCCGGCGAACCGGGCGGCGCCGCCGACGACCTCGCCGGCAGCCCGGAACTGCTCGATGAACTTCTGGTGCTGGCCTACGACACCGTGCGCCGCTTCTGGGGCTTCGATGCGCCGGGGTTCGACGCCGCCATCCACTTCGGGCGCGACCTTTCGTTCCTTTCCGGTCTCAAGCAGCAGCGGCTGCTGCGCGCCGCCGTCGAACGGATGCCGGGGTTCTTCCTCTCGGAACGCACCGCGATCTACCTCTCAGACCTCTCGTTCGACATCATCACCGAGGTGGTCTCCTATTACCTGATGGACCTCTGCCGCCGGGCCGCCATGCCCCGGCGCGACCCGGCGGGCGCGCCGCGCGTCGGCGCGCCGGGAGGCGGCGGAGACGGAAGCGGAAACGGCCACGCGCCCAACGGCCGCGCCGCGCGTCGCGGGAAGGGGCCGAAACGCCAGAGCCAGGTGGACCGCTTTTACGACCGGGCGATCGGCTACGCGCTGGGCTTCCTCAACTCCCGCCTCCTGAACCCCGAACGCCGCGCGCTGGACGAAGAAGGCCACCGGCGCTTCCTCGACGACTACCACCGCGAGGTCGAGAAAACCCCCGCCGCCACCTTCCAGGCGGACGGTTCGCACGCCTTCATGCAGCACCGGCGCTTGGAGCGGGCTTTTGAGGCCCTGGCCGGCGGCCCCGCCGGCGCCCGGCGGAGTTTCCTTTCGTCGTTGCACCTCGACCCGCTCTTCCGGCTGCCGGAGATACTGGAACTGTCGGCGACCCGCCAGATCGGCTACCGGCTGGGCGCGGCGATGTTCGACGCTCTGGTCTCCCGTGACGAGGTCCGCGCCGAACGCGCCTTCGCCGAGGCGGCCGCCCTCTTTTGCGACCCGCTTGACGAGCGGAACGCCGCCCGCACGCGCTACTTCGAACTCTATCAGCGCTATCTCGCGTGAAGGCGTGACGTGCCGCTGACCAGGCGAGTTGTCAGTCGTCAGTTTTCAGTTGTCAGCCGCCGGAGCGTCCGTGGCCTGACAACTGACGACTGACGACTGACAACTGATCACTGACATTAGAACAGCAGCGCGAAGCCCGCGCGCGCGAAGGGCGCGGACCCGGAAAGCCGACCGCCCCACAGCCGCCGCCCCGCGCGCCGCTCTTCCAGCCGCCGCCACGGAACGACGCCGACGGAGAGCGATATCTCCAGCCGGGGGAGAATGGCGATTCCCGCGCCCAGGCCCGTCAGCACGCGGCTGACCTGAAGTGAAGCGTCGGGAACGGTGTCGATGAGACGGGTGCGGGAGACCGCGAAACGGTCGCCCGAGAGTTCGCCGAACGCCCGCAGCCGCGGGCCTTCTTCCCCGGCGGGGATGAAGAGGACTTCCGCGGCGAACGGCAGCAGGGCCGAGCAGCGCCATTGGTCGGCCGCGCGCCACTCCACCCCCGCGACCGGGAAGGCGGCGAAACGGCCGAACTGCGTGCCCGCCGCGCCGCCCGCCGTGAGCGTGAGGTCCATGCCGGCGGCCCAGCGCGCGGCCAGAAGCCCCTCCGGCGCGAAGCCGTCGCCGGCTGGCGCGGCGGCGTCGGTGGCCAGCACGCCACCGGCGTCGGCGAAGAGGCGCCAGTCGTCAGACAGGCGCAGGTCGAGCGCCGCGCCGGCCGCGAGCGAGTTCAGTTCGTCATCCCGGCGCCGCCCACCCTCGACCTGGATGGCCCTTCCCGCGGGTGGCGACACCGGCCGCGGGGTGAGGCCCGTGCGCTGGATGAGCGTTCCCCGATACTCCGCGCGCGCGGCCAGGCTGTTCGCGCGCGCCCAGCGGTAGGCCGGCGGGCCGATGCGCTCGATTTCGGGGTGGGCGTCCCACACGCGGCGGTCGGCCCCCCACTCGGCCAGCGGCGCGAGCAGGCGGGCGCGGAACAGCGTTTCGCGCGCCCGACCCTCACGGCCCGGTCCATCGTCGGCGAAGTCGGCGGCGGGAACGAAGGTGGCGTGAGCGCGCCAGAGCGGCTGCGGGCCGTCGCCGGCGGCGGACTCGGCGCGGGCGTCGGCGTCGAAGCGCGGCAGGTCGCGCGGGGGCCGGGCGCGTTTTTTGGCGGGGTCCGCGGAAATGGTGACGCCGGCGCGCGCCGCGCGGGCCGATCCGGGCGCGGCGCCGGCCGCCAGGAGGGCCGCGACCAGGCCGGCGATCGCCCGGCGCTGCCAGCGGGCCGGAGTCAGAGCCACGGGACCACCTTGGTGACCATCACGTAAAGGATGAAGAGCGAGCACGAGAAGGAGGGGACGCCCAGCGCCGCCCAGCGCCGGCTCTTGGCGGCGTAGGCTTGGGGAAGCGGGGCGCCGGTCTCGGCGGCGGACTCAGCCAGTTGTCGCATCTCCAGTTGCAGGCGGACGGCCAGCACCCAGGGCGCTCCGGCGAAAAGGTACAACACGAGCGACAGATAAATCCACGGCGGAATGTCGAGAGGGGCGGGCGTGGGCCAGCGCGCCAGCGCGTCGAAGAAGAGCATGGCGAAGCCGGTGAGGGGAAGGCCGAGAATGGCCGGAAAGATGAAGCAGAAGTCGGCGCGCACCACCGCGCGCATGGCCTGTGCTACCACGCGGGCGTCGCCGGTGCGATCCGCCGCCACCTTGAAAAAGACCGAACAGAGGCCCGCGCCCAGCAGCGACGCGGCCAGCAGAATGTGCGCCGTCTTCAACAGTTGATAGGCGAAAGGCATCCCCGCCGTGCTGTCAACCGGCCGTCGCGCCGCCCTTCAACCGCAACAGGCGGCGGGCGTTGGAGCAGAGGACCTTGCGCCGGTCATCCTCGTCAGCCACGGCGAGGTTCACCTTGCGCACCTCGATGGCCGGGTGCGACAGCGGCATGCTGGATTCATACACCAGGCGGTCGGGGCCGAGACGGTCGTAGAGCCAGCGCAGTTGCTGAAGCGTGAGCAGCGACGTGCCCAGGAAGACCTGCGGGTACATCTCCGCCATGCGGGCGGCCTCTTCGAACTTGTCGCGGCCGCCGTGGTTCAACAGGACGTGGAGGTTGGGCGACCCCTCGAAGAAGTCCATCCACTCGGTGGGGTGGCAGCCGGTCTCGTGGCCGCTGCTGATCAACAGGGGCAGTTCGATCTCCCGCAGCACGCCGGCGATGGCGTCGATCTCGGCGACCGAAAACGGGTCCTGTCCGGGGTGCAGTTTCAACCCCACGATGGAGGGGTTCTCCGCCGCCTTCTGCGCCTGGATGGCGGCGTAGCGTCGATCGCTGGGCGCGATCCGGAACAGCCCCAGGAATCGCTCCTGCTCTTTCACCAGCCGCAGCACCACGACGTTCTCCCGCTCGTACGAACGGTAGACGTCGGCCTGGAAGGCGGGGGCCACGCCCAGGAGGCCGATCTCCGCCGCGTCGCAGACGGAAGCAAGCCGCTCGGCGGAGACCCCGCCGCCGACGGGGGCCGCGCCTCCCAGGTAGCCGTGCACGTCGTTGATGCGCATGTCACCCCAAGCGCCGTGGTGTTTGCTGGCGCCTGCCCGCCACGGCCCGCACTATGCCCCAATAGAAGGTTAATGTAAAGCCACTGCGGGATATGCGAATATTTTTGTTGAACGCCCCGAAGGCTCCCGGTACGATCCGCACGATCAGTGTCTGAGGGTGAGGTTCCCGATGACACGGATCGGTAACGGGATCGGTAACGGAGTTAGCGATCAGGCGATTTGGAAAAAGGGTGTAACTGCTTTCACCGGAAAAGGTTACACTCAGGATTCACCAGCCGGTCTCGTGGCACCAGGTTTGCGCTATGAGCGGTGTGGTGAATCCACCGTGTGGGCAACGGTTCACACGGGGGGTGGGCTTTCCTGGACTTCTTCTCGGAATACTCAACCGTTCAGCATTCTGGCTGCGCACTGCGGAGGAGACGATGAACAACCTGGCCCGCTGGATGAAGGGAACCGCCGTGCTGGTGGCGGGGTTCGTGGCGCTGGGGGTGGTGGCCGCCGGCTGCGGGCCGGAGATCGCGGCGGTGGCGCTGACGG
>JACQVU010000352.1 GCA_016209585.1 Planctomycetota bacterium | reverse complement strand
GAGAGATGGGGAGAGGGGGAGATGGGGAGGCGAGGAGATCCGCAGATTGCGCGGATTTCACAGATGGTTCGGAAGGCAAGGTCCCTGGCGCGGGTTCACTCCGGGTAATCTGTGTCATCTGCGGAATCTGCGGATTCTCCGGCTTCGGCGGATTCTCTGATGCCGCGACCAGCGTGCTTGACTGGCCTGCTTTGCCGGTGGCGGGCTGGAAGGTGGCGCCTTTGTCGAGCGAGAATTCGGGCGTGATTTCGACCGGTTCGGAATCGGGGCTGATGACGGTGAAGGCTACCTTCACCTCCCCCTTCTGATTGACGGAGGGATTTTCGACCGACACGATGGCGTCGCCCTTGAGCACGAGCGGCGGGGGCGCCTTGGCGGCTTTCAGGGCGTCCGAGGTTTCCACCCACCCGACGCCGATAAGTATCGGAATGGGACCGCAACCGCAACTGAGCAGACCGGCGCAGGCGGCGACCAGAGCAACGGGGCGGAGGGTTGCGAGTCTCATGGCTGGCGGGGGTCGGGGGACTTCCTTCGGAACATCGGACGGGAAGTATACCACGGCACAGTTGGGCGCCAAAGGCGATGGGGGCCGCCAGTATTTGCCCACAATTCCACTTGACCGAGGGGTGCTTCGCCCGATACTACCAGTGTTAGTGGTGTGGCATGATTCTTATACTTTGGATTAGTACGAGGGTGAGTGTATATCTGCGCCAGCGATCGGCGAGCCGGTCACTGGTTTTTGTTTTGCCTATGTCCCGATTCAGACGGAGAACGACGACCCGCACCCGCAGGTGCTCTTGGCGTTGGGGTTCTGGACGATGAAGCCGGCCCCGCGGAAGTCGTCGACGTAGTCGACCACCGACCCCTTCAGCCGCTCGTACGAGATGGGGTCGATCACCATCTTGAGGCCGTCATGCTCGAAGATGAGGTCGTCGCCCTGGGCGTCGTCGAAGGCGAAGCCGTACTTGTAGCCCGAGCACCCGCCGCCCTCGATGTAGACGCGCAGCCCCTTGTCGCCCAGTTTCTCGTCCTGAGAGCGGAAATGGCGCACCTTGTCAGCGGCGTTCGGCGTCAGCCGCAACTGGCTGGCGGGCGCCTGGGGAACGACGGCGGGGGTGGTGGTCGGCATCGGAGCGGTGGTGGTGGTCATGGGGAAGTCGTCCTTTCGTGTCGCACTCGCGCTCGTTCGCGGAATGAGTCCGGGAGGGCCGCCATCCGCGCGACGCCGCCCGATCACTTCTCACCCCGTCCACTATAGCGGCGCGGCGCGCGCTGCGGCAAAGGATATCGCTCCGCCCCGCGTTCCCGCGCGCCGCGTCACCGGGCAACGTCGGAGAGGTCGGCGACCCGCTCGTCGCCGTCGTAAAGGGTGATCGCGCCGTGGTCGTCCGCCCGCAGCGCCCAGAGGCGCGTGGCCTCCCGCGCCGGGGCGAAGAGCACCCGCCCGGTGAAGGGCAGCGCGGCGGCGGCCTTGAAGATGAGCGCGGGCGCTGGCGCGATGCCCTCGGCCGTGGGCGCGGCGTAGAAACCCTCCAGTTCCGGCTCGCATGCCTCGCGCTGCTGGTCGGGGGTGAGCGTGCGGCCGGTGACTACCTCGCCCTCTCCCCAGCCGAGCGCGGTGACGAAGAGCGCCGGGGCGCCGGTGGCCGCGTTGAGAGCCAGGAAGCCGCCGCGCTCGCGCCGCAGCGTGTACTTCGGGCCGAACTGGAACTTGGCGCGCGCCACCCCCGACGGACGACCGGTGACCTCGTCCACCACCAGCCACGCCCGGCCCGCCAACACGGCGGCGGTGCGGCGGTGGACCGCGCCGCGCGGCAGGCGGGCGACGGCGCGGGCGCGGATTCCGCCGGGCCATTCGTCCATCCGCTCCGGCGGGCCGGCCGCGGCCTCAGCCGGCGTAACAATCTGCCCTTCGCCGTCCAGGCTGACGGTGTTCATGCCGCGCGGGTCGCCGCTCAGATCCCGGTCGCCGTAGCCGGCGTGGTGGCGGGTGTGGGCCTCCGGCGCGCCGACGCCGTCCACCACCCACTCGCCGCCGGAGGCGATCCAGACGGCGGCGGTGTCGTGTTGCACGCGATAGCCGAACGACCGGGCGCGGAGGATGAGGAGGTCGCCGGTCTCGGGGGCGAAGAGGCGCAGGGCGTAAAGCCCGGCGGCCCCTTGCTCGCCGAGGGCCGGGTAGGACGGCCCCGGGGCGAGGCGTTGGTAAGCGCCCGGTCGATTGTGAGCCGCGAGCGCGTCCGTGATGGCGGTGACCTCGAAGGGCGGCGAGGTGTTCAGCGGCGCCATCCAGCGGTCCGTGGAAATGGCGCGGATGAAGCGCAGAAAGGCCTCGCCTTGCGCGACGCAGCGCGCGCGAATGGCCTCGTCGCGGACGAAATGGGCGGCGGCCAGCAGCGAAGGGAACTCCCACGCGAAGTACTTGGAGAACATCTCGGCGGGCGGCCCGTCGGGCAGCCAGAAGCCGGTGCGGTCGAGCATGGCCTGGATGGCCTTCGCCGCGCCGGCGGCCCACTCGTCGGCCCCCGGCAGGAAGCGCAGGATGGACGCGAAAGCGGCCTGGTCGGTGGCCAGCCACCAGAGGTGGTTGGTGGGCGCGGAGCGTGGCATTTCGTCGCCACGGTACCGAAGGGCCGCCGCCAGGTGGGCGCTGATGGCGTTGTCCAGGAGGGGGGTGATCACGCGGGGCGCTTCGGGCGCGACCATCAACGCCAGGAGCGCCTTGATCCGCGACCCCGTTCCCGACGGTTCCCAGACCAGCCCGCGCCAGGGGAAGGGGCCGGCGCGTTCCCGGTGCACCTGGTTGTCGGCGACGCCCGCGCCGTCCTCGGGATGGACGACGGAGAAGAAGTTCTCCAGCACCTCGCGCACCGCCCGCAGGTGCGCCTCGTCGCCCGTCTGGCGAAAGGCGGCCAGGTGGTCGGGAATCCAGGGGAGCGAGTGCGCCAGCATCCAGCCCTTGCGCCAGGCTTCGCCGCGGTACTGTGGAATGGCCGCGCCGTACCAGGGGGGGAACTCGCCGGGCGCGAAGGTGAGCGCGGTGCCGTCGTTCCAGTCGATCGAACGTTCGCGCAGCCAGCGCTGGGCGGTGGCGACGTTGCCGGGTTCAAGCGTCAGCCAGCGGGCGGCGATGTCGTCGGCGCGGACTGCTTCGGCCACGCGCGCGGTGAACGGAGGCAGCGCGGCTCGCGCCTGCTGGCCGGCGGGGGCGGAGGCTGGGGCATTCGCGGCGCCCTCCGTCCCGGCGTCGTGAGACATGTGCCATGCGTACCAAATCCCGAACAGCCCCCCGACCACCGCGAGCGCCACGCCGCCGATGGGAATGCCCCGAACACGCATGGAGACCGACTCCGCGTTCCGACCAGGGGGAAGACAAGGCGGACCCGCTCGGAGAGAATAAGGGGGACGGCCTTTCCGTTCAAGAAGTGGGAGACTGTGGGCCGGCGAGGCTGGGCGCGCGGCGGAAGAGCGTGGGGAGAGACGAAAGCAATGGTGGCTTCAACGTGTGGAAACCCGCGGGGCGCGGGACGAGCGGCGCTGGTCGCGCTGGCGCTGGCGGCGCTGGCCGCGCCCAGCCTGCGCGCCGAGGAGGTGCGGCGCGACCACGCCACGGTCGAGTTGGTGGCGGAAGATCAATCGGTGCAACCGGGGCAGCCGTTCACCGTGGGGGTTCGGTTCGTGCTGGAGGAGCACTGGCACATCTACTGGCGGAATCCCGGCGACTCCGGCCTTCCCACCACGGTGTCGTGGACGCTCCCGGCGGGGCTGACGGCGGGCGACATTTCGTGGCCCTTCCCCCAACGCATCACGGCGAACGACCTGGTGACCTATGGCCACGAGGGCGAGGTGCTGCTGCTCACCGATTTTCGGCCGGACGCCAAACTCGGCGGGGAGAGCGTGACGCTTCGGGCGAGCGTGGAGTGGCTGGTGTGCAAGGAAGAGTGCGTGCCGGGCGACGCCGAACTGACGTTGACGCTGCCGGTGCGCGCGGCCCTTCCCCAGCCGGACGCGAAATGGCGCGACGCCTTCCGCGCGGCCCGCGCGCGCCTGCCGGCCCGCGACACCCCCTGGACGTTCAAGGCCGGCGCGGGAGAGAAGGCGATCATCATCGAGGGCCAGCCGCCGGAGGGGTTTAAGCAGGATCTTCGCCGGGCGGCCTTCTTCCCTTACGAGCGCGAGCGCTTCTCATACGGCGGCGAACAGGTCTTCACCCGCGCCGCCGGCGGGGCGTGGCGGCTCACCGTGCCGCTGGACGCCAACTTCAAGGGCCAGGTGGAGGCCGTGCGCGGCGTGCTGGTGGCTGACCCCGGCTGGAACGGCCCGGACTCGGCGCGCGCGGTGGAGGTTGACACCTCGCTGACGCTCCTGGCGGCGAAAGAAGAAACCGACTCGCTCTGGATGGTGCTGCTCACGGCCTTCCTCGGCGGGATTCTGTTGAACGTCATGCCCTGCGTGCTGCCGGTGGTGGCGCCGAAGGTGATCGGCTTCGTCAAGGCCGCGGGGGAGGGGCACGGCGCAGCCTTCCTGCACGGGGCGGTCTTCTCGGCCGGGGTGCTGGTCTCATTCTGGGCGCTCGCGGGGACGCTGCTGATCGTGCAATCCGCCGGCGAGTCGCTCGGCTGGGGGTTCCAGTTCCAGTCGCCGGCCTTCGTGGCCGCCATGGCGGCGCTGATGTTCCTGATCGGGCTGAGCCTCTTCGGCGTCTTCGAGGTGGGCGGTTCGCTCGTCGGCGTGGGCGGGCAACGCGCCCCATCGCGCGGTTTAACGGCCTCGTTCCTCAACGGCGCGCTGGCCACGGTCGTCGCCACGCCGTGCACCGGGCCGTTCCTGAGCGCCGCGCTGGGCTTCGCGCTGGCCCAGCCGCCGGTGGCGGCGATGCTGGTGTTCACGGCGCTGGGCGCGGGGATGGCGTCGCCCTACCTGCTGCTCGCGGCTTGGCCGGCGCTGTTGCGGCGCGTGCCCCGGCCCGGCGCGTGGATGGTGACGCTGAAGCAGGCGATGGGTTTCCTGATGATGGCCACGGTGGTCTGGCTGCTGAACGTGTACGTGACGCAGACCGACGCGGCCTCCGGCACCTACCTGCTCGGCGGGTTGGTGGTGGTGGGCGCGGGCGCGTGGACGTTGGGCAAGTGGGGCGCCGCGGATCGGTCGGCGCGCTCGCGCTGGCTGGCGCGCGGGTTCGCCGTGTTGCTGGTCGCCGCCGGCGTGGCCGCGCCGGTGTGGATGGGCGCGCCCGATCTTATTCCGTGGGAGCCTTTCTCCCCCAAGCGGCTGGCCGAACTGCGCGCTGCCGGGCAGCCGGTCTTCATCGACTTCACGGCGGAGTGGTGCCTTACCTGCAAGTTGAACGAGGCGGTCGCGCTGCGGGGCGCGACCGTGGCCCGGGAGTTCGAGCGGCGCGGCGTCGTGGCGCTCAAGGCCGACTGGACGAAGTGGGACCGCGTGGTCACCGCCGCGCTGAAGGGGTACGGGCGTTCCAGCGTGCCGCTCTACGTCTTCTATCCGCGCGGGGAAGGCGCGCAGCCGGTATTTCTGCCAAATCCATTGACCCCAGGCGCGGTGCTCGACAACATCAAGTGAACCACGGCGCGCCCGGCGCCGGGAGATCAGCGAAAGGGGTTCGGTATGACGAAGGTGATCGGAACCATCGTTTGTTCCTTCCTGTCCGCGACCGTTCTCGTTCTGCTCGGATGCGGCGGCGGCGGCGCTGGCAACGCGCCCGCCCTGGCGTCGGCCGGCGGAGAAAGCGCGGCCACGCGGCTGGTGAGCGGCGACCAGGGGGGATACTGCTGCTCCGGCGACGCGGCCCAGGCGGGGACAGGCGGCTGCGGGGAGGCGGAAACCGAGGCGGACGCCGGTCACTGCATGGTGAACGTGTCGGACTCGGAGAGCGCGGTGGCGGAGGAGTCGGGCGGCAAGAAGGAAGAGGGCGCCGATGCGCCCCAGCCCGCGCCCGCCCCGGCCGCGCCTTCAGACGCGGCGCCGGAGAAGGCCACGATCAACAAGGCCGCGCCCGCGTTCACGCTCACGGATCACACCGGCAAGGCGCACACCCTGGCCGACTACAAGGGCAAGACCGTGGTGCTGGAGTGGATCAACTACGACTGCCCCATCGTGCGCAAGCACTACGACGGCGGCAACATGCAGGCGTTGCAGAAGAAGTACACGGAGAAGGGGGTGGTCTGGCTCTGCGTCAACTCGTCCGCCAAGGGCAAACAGGGCTATTTCGAGGGCGACAAACTCAAGGAGCGCATCGAGAAGGAGAAGGGGTCGCAGACGGCCTACCTGTTGGACACCAAGGGCGCGGTGGGGCGCGCGTACGGCGCAAAGGCCACGCCCCACATGTACGTGATCACGGCCGAGGGCGTGCTGGTCTACATGGGGGCGATCGACAGCATCCCGTCGGGCAAGAAGGAGGATATCGCCAAGGCCACCAACTACGTCGACGCGGCGCTGACCGCCGTTCTCGCGGGCAAGCCGGTGGAGAAGCAAGTCACCGAGGCGTACGGGTGCGCGGTGAAGTACTGACGAGCCGTTGACGCGGGCTGTTTCCGCGTGGCGCGAAACGGAGTACACTCCGGCGCCATGAACATGACCCCGATCCGCGTCGCCGCCCATCCTGATCGTCCCGATAGCCTCATGAGCAATGTCCCCGCCGCGCGTCCAGCGTTCCGCCTGATGGCGGTGATGGCGGCGCTCGCGCTGTTCGTCGGCTCGCCCAGCCCCGCCCGCGCGGGCGGAGACGAGGCGGTCCGCGGCCTGCGCCATGACGTGCGGTTCGACCTGACGCCGGCGCTCCTTTTCACCGACGAGGCGGACGAGAAGGCCACGGCGCCCTCAGCCGGGGCGAAGGCCGCCGGCGCGGAGAAGCCGTCGCCGACATCGGCCGGCCCGCGCGCGGACGGGCGCGCCACGACCCCGGCAAGCCCCGCGCCGCCGGACACAGCCGCGGCGGAGGGCGGCAACGCCTGGAATTTCGGCGGCGGCGGCTTTCTGTTCGGGCTGCTGAGCTTTCGTTTCGGCCACCAGCCGGCCGGCGTGCCGAACGCGCTGCGGGTGTTCGGCGGCGGGGGGAGCGCGCACGTGGCTGAAGACCTGCGTCTCAGCCTGTACGGCCTGAGCGCGTCCAGCGATGAACGGCTGCACAGCACCAGCGTGGGCGGGGCGCTATTGCGGGCCGATTACGTGATGCGCCCGTGGGAGAACCTGGAGGTCGATTTCGGCCCCGCGCTGGGCGGCGGCGGCTACACGTTCTCGACGCGGCTGGCCCGCAACCAGGATCGGAACCGGAGCGAGGTTTTCTCGCAGGTCGACGGCGGGTTCTTCCTGGCCGGCGGGATGGCGGGCGTTAGTTACTATCCTGATCGAAACGTTCGCATCAGCCTGGAAGCGGGGTACTTCGGCCATCGGGTCCTCGGCTCGACGAACGGCAGCCCGTTCATCGGTCTGATGATCGGCCTCGGGTATTGATCCATCGACGGTGGGTTCGCGCGCCATCGGTTCCGACCTCTCCGCGCTGCCGCGTCTCTGTGACGATCTGCCGGGCATCGGCGGGCGTCTGCGCGCGGCGCCCGATCACTTCGTGGTGGAGGAGATCCCGCTCTATGAGCCGTGCGGGTCGGGCGAACACCTCTACCTGCGCGTTCGGAAGACCGGGCTGGCGACGCAGGAGATGGTGCGCCGCATGGCCCACCTGCTCCGCCGGCCGGAGGCCGACTTCGGCGTCGCGGGGTTGAAAGACAAGCACGCCGTCACCACCCAGACCATCTCCATCACCGGGGGAACGGAGCAGGAGGTGGATCGGCTTCGGGAGATTCGGGGGCTGGAGGTTCTGTCGCTGAGCCGGCACGGGAACAAGTTGCGCACGGGCCATCTCTTTGGGAACCGCTTCACGATCCGCGTGGCTGGGGCCGGCGCCGGCGCGGCCGAGCGGGTGCGGCCCATCCTGGATCGGCTGACGCGCCGCGGGGCGCCGAACTGGTTCGGGGAGCAGCGGTTCGGCGCGGCCGGGTCGTCGGCGCGCGTCGGCGAATGCCTGTTGCGGCGCGACTGGCGCGGCGCCTGCGATTGGATGATCGGTCTGCGGCCGGATGGCGCGGCGCCGTTCGGGGAGACGGAAGCCGCCTTGGCGGCCTACCGCGCCGGCGACTGGGTGGGCGCGGCCGCGGCGCTGCCCCACGGGTTCCATGATCAGCGCCGGCTGCTGGACTGTCTGGTGCGCGCCCGGGGCGGCTTCCAGACGGCGGTGCGTCGCCTGCCGAGGTCGGCGGTGCGGCTCTATCTGTCGGCGTTCCAGTCGGAGATGTTCAACGCCTGCCTCGCGCGCCGCTTTCCCGCCATCGACGAAGTGTGGCCGGGAGACGTGACCGTGAAACACGACAGCGGCGGCCTTTTCCTGGTCGAGGACGCGGAGCGCGAAGCCCCGCGCGCGACGGCGTTCGAGATCAGCCCGACCGGCCCCATCTTTGGCGCGAAGATGCGGCTTCCGTCCGGCCGGCAGGGCGACATCGAGCGCGACGCGCTGGCCGAGGCTGGACTCTCGCTCGACGACTTCGGCGCTTACGGGCGCAACATCGCGCTCGATGGTTCGCGGCGACCTTCGCGCGCGCGCCCGCGCGACCTGGAAGCGCGCCAGGACGGCGACGACCTGGTCCTTTCGTTCGCTCTGCCGCCCGGCGCTTATGCCACCGTGCTGCTGCGCGAACTGGCGCGCGCGGAACCCACCGCCCAATGGGAAGCGCCCGACCCCGGCGAAGCCCCCGACGCCACCGTTCCCACCGATGGCTGACGCTCCCGCGCCCCGTGCCGGTCTCGTCGCGCGGGTCGCGCGGTCCAATCTCTTTCGCGGCACGGCGCTGCTCTGGACCGGCATGCTCTTCTCCAAGGGCGTCGCCTTCCTCCTCCTGATGTGGCTGGCGCGCCTTTACGACAAGGAGGAAATGGCGCGCCTCCAGATGTGCCTGTTCATCATCGTCCTGGCCGGCGAGGCCGCCGACCTGGGCGTGAGCGCCGCCTACATCCGCTTCGCCGGCGCGGCCGACGCCGGCGCGCCGCCGGGGCCGGGCGGCGTGGCGCGTTTCGCCCTGCTGCTGAAACTGGCGTTCGGGCTGCTCGTTCTGCTTCCCGCCGCGCTGCTCGCGCCGGAGATCGCGGCGCGCTTCTTTCCCGGGGTCGCGGCCACCGCGCCCGTGCTCGCCTCTCTCGTGGCCGGGCTGGCCGTCAACCTGGCCTCGCTCGCCGGCGCCATCTTCCTCACCTGGCGCATGATCCCGCGCGACACCGCCATCAACGCCGGCGCCAGCCTGGTGCGGGCGGCGCTGGTGGTGGCGGTGGTGCTCGCGGGCGCGGGGCGGGCGTGGCAACCGCTGGTCTACGCCATGGCCGTGGCGCCGGTGCTGGCGCTGGGGGCCGCGGCGCTGTTCCTGCCACGGGGCGCGTTCCGCGGCGCGCCGATGCCCAAGGCGCGACGGCGCGAGTTTCTGGCCTTCGCGTCCCGCCAGGGGCCGGCCGACGCCCTCGGCCTCTTGGCGCAGCGCGCGCCGCTCTTCATCCTGGCGGACAGCGCCGAAGCCGCCGACTTCTCCACCGCCGTCAGCCTCTCGCTGCCGCTTCTGCTCTTCACGGCCGCGTTCCGCAACGCCATGGCTGGGCGGGTGTCGGCGACGGCGGCGGACGCCGACGTGGTGGCGCTGGCGCGGCGCGCCATGCCATACCTGTTGCTCGTGACCGCGGGGATCGGCGCGGCCTTCCTGGCCGCCGATCCTCTGATGGCGCTGGCCTGGTCGGAGAAATACCGGACGGCCGGCCCGGCGCTGCGCGGCCTGTTGGCGGCGCTCACCGTGCTGGTGCTGGATGTTCCCCTGCTCCTTCTCCTCTACTACCGCAAGCGGTCTTCGTTGTACCTGGCGATGAACCTCTTCTGGGTGGCGGCCTCGGGGGCGCTGGCCTTCGCCTGGGGAAACACCCACGGCGCGGCCGGCGCGGCCTGGGCGCTCGCCGCGGGGCTGGCCGCCAGCCGCCTCCTGGGGCTGGCGCTGCTTCCGGTCTTCGGACGGCCGCGGGCATGAGCGCCCTCCCGCCTCCCGGTTCGCGGCCCGGTATCGCCTGCGGGCTGTGCGGCGGCGCGCGGCGCCGGGTCGTGCTCCTCGCCTGCGGCTACCGGCTGGCGCGCTGCGCCCGGTGCGGGCTGGTGTACAACCTGGACTTCTCGCCGCGCGACGCCGACTACCAGACCGCCGACTATTACACCACGGCGCATCCCTACGTCGCCTTCCGAAGCCGCTTCCTGCCCTACTTCCGGCGTCTGGTCGCGCGCATCGCCGCCTTCCGGCGCGGCGGCCGGTTCCTGGACATCGGCGCGGGAACGGGGCTACTGCTGGCCACGGCGCGTTCGTTCGGCTACGAACCGCTGGGCGTCGAGGTCTCAGCCTGGGCGGCGCGGCACGCCCGGGAGGTGGAGCGCGTGCCCATCGTCCAGGCCCGGTTGGAGGCGGCCGGCCTGGCGCCGGAGTCGTGCGACGTGGTCTCGTTCCACCACTGCCTGGAGCACCTGCCCGCGCCCGTCGAGGCGCTCGCCTCCGCCCGCCGTCTGCTGCGGCCCGGCGGCGTGCTCTTCGTGGGCGTGCCCAACTGGGACAGCCTCTGGCGCCGGATCAAGGGCGGCGCGTGGGCCACGCTGCAACCCACCGAACACGCCTGGCACTTCACGCGCGAGACGCTGCGCCACCTCGGCGAGCGGGCCGGCTTCCTGGCGGTAGACGTGCGCGTGGAGAACGCGGCCGACCTGCTCACCGGCGTGAAGAAGGGCAGGTTGATCGCCCTCCTGCAGGCCTGGACCGGCACGGGCGACAACCTGGCGGCTATCTTCCGCAAGCCGCCCGGCCCCGCGGCGGAGGTGGGCGGCGAACCGGGAGAGGGGGGCCGCGCATGAACGGGCGCAGGATCGGCATCGACGTGCGCGCGTTGACGCCGCCGCTCTCGGGCATCGGCGTCTACTGCCGCGAGGTGATTCGGCGGCTCGCGGCGCTCGCGCCCGACAACGACTACTTCTGCTACACGACGAAGCCGCCGCCCGCGAGCCACCTGCCCGGCGCGGACGCGGGCGGACGTTTCCATGCGCGGGTGGGGCGCGGGCTGACGGCGCTGTGGGGCAGCATCTGGCTTCAGACCGGCGTCAATCGGCTGATCGCGGCTGACCGGCTCGACCTCTTCTGGGCGCCGCTCCAGGTGGCGCCGCTGAAACAGGCCGGCGTGATGCCCTTGGTCGTCACCGCCCACGATCTGGTGTTCAAGTACTTCCCGGAGACCATGTCGTGGCGTAACCGCGCGGTGCTCGCGCGGTACGCGGGGCGCTCGTTTCGCGCCGCCGACGCCATCATGGCCGACTCCCGCGCCACCGCCGACGCCGTGATCCGCGAGTTCGGCGTGGACCCGGCCAAGGTGCGCGTCGTTCACCTCGCCGCCGGCAATGAGTTCCGGCCCATGGACCCCGCGGCTGCTCGGCGCGTGGCGCGCGACCGTTTCGCCGTGGATCGCGACTACCTGCTTTTCGTCGGCACGCTGGAACCGCGCAAGAACCTCGCCGGCCTGTTGCGCGCGCTGGCTATCCTCGAACGCGAACGCTCGTTCAGCCGCGACGCGATGGTGGTGATCACGGGCGCGCGGGGGTGGAAAACGGCCCCCATCGCATCGCTCATCCAGGGCCACCCCATGGCCCGCTCGCTGCTGTTCACCGGCTACGTGGCCGCCGAAGACCTGCCGGCGCTCTACGCGGGCGCCAGGCTCTTTGTCATGCCCTCCACCTACGAGGGCTTCGGCCTTCCCGTGCTGGAGGCGATGCGGTGCGGCACGCCGGTCGTTTCCACCGACGCCCCCCCCCTTCCCGAAGTGTCCGGGGGCGCGGCCCGCCTCGTTCCCGTGGGCGACGACCGCGCGCTGGCCGAGGCCCTCCACCTCATGTGGCGCGACGACGCGCTGCGCCGCGCGGCGCGAGAGGCCGGCCTGGCGCGCGCGGCCCGGTTCTCATGGGAGATCACGGCTCGCGCGGTTCTCGACACGCTGGAGAAGGCGATCGTGAAATGAACACCGGCGCGGGACGGCCCGGCAGGCAAGCCTCAGAGCCAAGAGGGGCAATTCTCATGACGCGCGACCCGGCATGTTCATCAAGAAGAACGTGTCTCGACGCGGACAACGTATCTACCGCTCCATCCTCCTCGCCCAGGGAAAACGCGTGCCGGCGAAGCGCGCGCCCGGGCGTCCCGCCGCGGATGCGCCGCCGCTGGGGACCAGGGTGATCCATCGCACGCTGGCCAATCTCTCGAAACTTCCCGACGGCCTCATCGCCCGCATCGAGGCCTGGTGCAAAGAGCAGCGCGGCGGTTCGGCCCAGAGCGCCCCAGCCGCGAATGGAGCGTCGCCGGAGACGGCGGGACCAGGGACAGCACGATCATGCCGATCGGAGTCAGCATGATCGCGGCAATGAGCAGCCACATCCACGGAGCCGCCTGTCGGCCCGCCAGCTCGCCCGCGGTGAAGTCGCCCGCGAAGATGCGGATCACGTCCCCCAGCAGGAAGACCAGCATCAGGGCGATCCACAACGCCGAGAGGATGATCCTCACGTCGACCATTGTCCGCATGCCCCTTTCGTCAGAAGGTCTCACGACCCACTCGTATCCACAGCGATGACGACCTTGCCTCGAGCATGCCCTCCGTCGAGGTACCGGAAGGCCTCAGGGGTCTTCTCCAAGGGATAGACTCTGTCGACGACAGGAGTCACCTTGCCGGCATCGATGAGTTCCGCGAGCACAGCCAGATCCGCGCTGTTGTTGGAGGCGACGAAGGGCTTGCCCTGCCCACGAACGAAGGGCGCTGTCAGCGATGCCGCGATGATCCATCTCATGCCGGCGTGGCCGCTGCTCGGTATGTGGATCCCGTCCGGCGTGAGAGCACACCTGGTCTCCGACAACGAGTGGCTGGCGACGTTGTCCATGATCACATCGTAGCGCGGCCCGCCCCGTGTGAAGTCCTCCTGGGTGTAGTCGATGACGTGATCCGCGCCGATGGACCTGATCATCTCGACGTTCCTCGTGCTGCACACGCCGGTGACTTCGGCGCCGAGCGCCTTGGCGATCTGCACCGCGAAGGGTCCCACTCCCCCCGACGCGCCGTTGATGAGGACCTTCTGTCCGGGCTGGACCTTCGCTTGGTCGCGGAGACCCTGGAGCGCGGCGCAGGCGGAGGTCGGCACGGCAGCGGCCTGCTCGAACGTCAGGCTGCCTGGCTTGTGCGCGATTCGGTTGGAATCGGCGGACGCGTACTCGGCGCATGAGCCGCGACACTCGCCATACACGGCCTCCCCCACCTGGAAGCGCGTCACGCCTGCCCCCACCGCCGCGACGATCCCGGCACAGTCGTGCCCCACGACGTGGTCCTTCTTGGGCTTGGGAAATCCGATGGCGAACCGGGCAGGGAAAGGCTTGCCCCTCATCATGAAGTAGTCCCCGGCTGCGAGTGAGGCCGCGTGGACGCGGACGAGGACATCGCCCGCCCCCGGGGTCGGTACTTCGAGGTCTGTCGGCTCGATCACGTCGGGGGAACCGTAGCCCGTTTGGACGAACGCCCTCATCTCACTTCTCCGATCTCGGTCACCCTTTCTCAGCCCAACGCTCCCGCTCAGCCGCGGCGGGTGAACGCCTTCGTGACCTCAACCCCGCACCTGACGCCCGCCGGTGGCTGCAGCGGGTGGTTAGACGGCCATCGGCCGGAACACCACCCCGTACGCAATGCGTGGGCCGGATCGCCGCTCATACAAGAAGCCCGCATCCCTGGCCATTGCCCGCAGGACCGGAAGCGAGACAAAATCTGGATCGATGAGTACCTCGCCGATGAGAAGTCGAGCAGCGGGCTTCAGGACCCGCCGGAGTTCGCGCAGCGCGCTGGGCGCATCGGGGATCTCGCCGAGCACGCTGATCAGGTAAGCGGCATCAAAGGTGGCGTCTGGATAGGGGAGGCGCTGTGCGTCCCCTTGGCGCGGGACGATGTTGGTGAGCCCACTGCGCGCCGCCCGGCGCATCAAGTCATCGAGCATCTCCTGCTGGACATCGAGGACGTCGAGAACTCCGTCCGGCTGTAACGCAGTCGCGATGGCAAGGGCGTGGATGCCCACGCCAGGACCGATTTCAAGAATCCGTTCGCCGCTGCGGGGCTGCAGCAGCCGCTGCATCCGGGCGGGGGACTGCGGGCCGCGGGGCACGAGGAGGACCCAGCGCATGAAGTAGGGCATGGGCACCGGCGACTGGCGGCTCCACAGCCGGCCGGCAGTGTGCGCCCCCAAGGCAACGAGCGCACTGGCGGCAGCCCACCATAGATCGCCGGTGATCGTCATGGCTAGCGCGAGCAGCCACACGGCGATCTCGGCGTGAAAGAGCGAAGCCTTCAAGATGGTGGAACGGTTCATTGTCCCTCGGTCTCTTGTAGCCGTCTAACGACATGTGCTCAGCCGCGAGCGGCGCGCCCCATGCTACCGCTTCCGCCCCTCGCGCGCCCGCCGTTCGTCGGCTGCAGCGGCGTGTTAGGCGCGCTGAAAGCGAACGCCAGGAGGCACGCTGTCCGATCATGGCGCAGCGGCGCGCCGGCCAGCGCCCCGAAGCCACTCCGTCGCCCCCTTCGCTCTTTTCCCGCTCTTCCCCGCGCCCCCCGCCCGCGACGTGGTCCGTTGGCAACGTGGTTACCGATTGGTAACGGGCGGTGGCGACCGGCCGCGGGCTAAACAAAAACCGGGAGCGCCGGCAACCGGTGGCCCCCAGTCTCCAGCCGGCAGGCTGACAACCGGCAACTGAGAACTGACAACTCTCTTCCGTGGTCTTCGTGACTCCGTGCGAGAAGATTCCTCCCGGCGAATTCGCTCGCGCTTGCCATCGCGGGTAGCGGACGATCCGCGCGGGTCGCGCGCGAATTCCGCTTGGCGCTGTTTTCCGTCGGCGCGGCGACTACAATGCGCGCGCGGCGTCGCGGGGCGGATCGTGCCGGGTTCGCTCGCGCGGGCGCGGGGAAGGGGTTTCGGAGGTTCGCGGCATGCTCTTGATCGCGGCTGAAGAGTTCGCGTACGAGTTCGGCTCCATCTTCATCTTCGTCATCGCGGCCGTCGGCTTCGTCTTCGGGTCGCTGCTCGCCAGTTGGCTGGTGCGCCCCCGGCGGCCGACGGAGGAGATGATGGAGACCTACGAGTGCGGCGAAGACCCGGTCGGCTCGGCCTGGACGCGCATGAACCTGCGCTTCTACCTGGTGGGGCTGGTCTTCGTTTTGTTCGACGTGGAAATGGTCTTCGTCTTCCCCATCGCCGCGCTGTACCGCGACGCGGCGCCCGACGTGGCGCTGTTCGTCTTCGCCGAAGTGGCCGCGTTCATCACCATTCTCTTCCTCGGCCTGGTCTACGCCTGGCGCAAGGGCGACCTCGACTGGATCCGCCGCGCGCCGGGCCTCGCCAGGCGGGAATCCAGCCCCGCCGGAGCGCCGCACCATGGGCATGCTTGAGAACAAACTGCCGGAAAACGTGATCTTCACCTCGGTTGACGACGTGATCAACCTGGCGAAGGAGTACTCCATCTGGTACCTCCTCTTCGCCACCGCCTGTTGCGGCATCGAACTCATGCAGACGGGGGCGTCGCGCTACGACGTGGACCGCTTCGGCATGATTCCACGCTCGTCGCCCCGGCAGAGCGACCTCATGATCGTCGCGGGCACCATCACTCACAAGATGGCCTCACGCGTGAAACGCCTCTATGAGCAGATGCCGAACCCGAAGTACGTGATCGCCATGGGGTCCTGCTCGTCGTCGGGCGGGCCGTTCTCGAAATTCGCATACTCGGTGCTGAACGGCATCGACAAGTACATCCCCGTCGACGTGTATGTCCCCGGATGCCCGCCCCGCCCCGAAGCGCTGATCAACGGCGTCATGCTCCTTCGCACCCGCATGCGTCAGGAGCGCACGCTCGTGGTCGAGTCCCCTCTGCTGACCGCGTGATAGCCGCGTTGCTCGCAGCCCCTTCAGCGTTCCTTCTTCACCCATGGTTGAATCCGCCACTGTCGACGTCACCCGCACGCTGCCGTTCGAGCGCATTGCCTCCATGGTGAAGGCGAAGTTCGGCGACCTCGTGGATGCGCATCCCGTCTCAACCGATGAGGCCGCGATGCTTGACCCGTACGTGGAAGTGAAGGATCCCGCGCGCATGGCCGAAGTGGCCGCGTGGCTCAAGGTGGAGCCGGCGTTGCGCTTCGATTCGCTCATGACGCTGGCGGGGTGGGACGACCGCGAGCACATCGGCCTCACTTACTGCCTCTATTCCTACGACACCGGTTGCAAACTGAACGTGCGGGTCACGTTCGCCGGCCGTGAAGTGGGAAAGATGGCCGTTCCGACGGTGGAAACGACCTGGGGCGTGGCCAACTACTTCGAGCGGGAAGCATACGACCTTTACGGCATTCAGTTCACCAGCCACTCCGACCTGCGACGCATCATGCTGCCGGAGGACTGGGTGGGCCACCCCGGCCGCAAGGACTACCGCACCCCCGAGGAGTACCGCGGCGTGCCTCACTTGCGCGACGGGCAGTTTTTCGGTATCGGCAAGGACGAACCAAAGCCCAAGCCGAAGACAGAGAAGAAGCCGGCCCCGCCCGCCACCGGCGCGACAACCGTTGCCGCGGCGACCGGCGCGGCCCACGCCGCCGGACCGGCCGACGCGCCGACAACCGGCGCGCCCGCTGGGGAGACGCCGGAACAGAAGAAGGCTCGCCTGCTGGCGGAGGCGAAGGCGCGGGCCGCTGGAGGGAAGGCAGGAGCAGCGCCAGCCGCTACGGTTACGGCGCCCACCGCCGCCGCCGCGCCGTCGGGAGAGACCCCGGAACAGAAGAAGGCGCGCCTGCTGGCCGAGGCGAAGGCGCGGAGGGAGGCGGGGAAGAAATAATGGCGTCTGCCTCGAACAATACTGCGGCCGCAGAAGGGCCTGAAGCGCCGGTGGTGTTTCCTTCTTCCATCAGGAAACCACTGGTACTGGCACTTTTTCTCGTTCCTCTCGGCGTCGCCGGCGTCGCGATCGTGGCGGACGGAAGGAACACGGAATCTGTAATCTTGGGATCCCTTCTCGCGTTCTCGGGCGCTGCTTGCGCCGTCGCTTTCATTCGCGCGCTGTGCGTCCGGGTGGCGCTGGTCGTCGACCTGCACGGCATTGTCGACTCTTCCACGGTCTGGGGTGCAGGTCGTGTTTTCTGGGAAGAGATAGACGAAGTGTCCCTTGAACGCAGGGGATTCGCCAAGTTCATCGACATCTACTGCTGCGAAACCGATAAAGCCGTCAACCGCGCCTCGTGGCGCAAGCGGGTCTGCATCGGTCTGACCAAGGCCCACGGGAGCCCAAGTTTCAGCATTCCAAGTTACGTTCTTTCTTGTCCGATCGTCGAGGTGTTTTCCGAGGTGAAGAGCCGCCTCGATCTCTTCCGCGCGCGCGCGAACAATCAATTGTTGAACCAACCGCCACCTCTGCCATTCTCACACAATTGACCGCATCGACCATGTCCACGTTGACCGTTCCGCACACTCCCACCTTAGTGCAGGCACCGAATACGTTGCCGCCGCCTTACGTGATCGAGGAGGAACTGGCGTCGGATCGCATGGTGCTCAACATGGGGCCGCACCACCCCAGCACGCACGGCGTTTTGCGCCTCATCGTGACGTGCGACGGCGAAGTGGTGGAGAAGGCGGTGCCGGATCTCGGCTACCTGCACCGGGCGATCGAGAAGATCTCGGAGAACGTCTCCTGGAAGCAGGTGATGCCCTACACCGATCGCGTGGACTACCTCTGCGCGATGAACTCCAACTTCGCGTACGCCCTGGGCATCGAGAAACTGGCGGGCATTCAGGTGCCCAAGCGCGCGCAGTACCTGCGCGTGATCATGGCCGAACTGAACCGCATCACCTCCCACCTCTTGTGCCTGGGGGCCATGGCCATGGACCTGGGGGCCTACACCCCCTTCCTGCTGGCCATCGCCCAGCGCGAGGTGGTGAACGATCTGTTCGAGGCCACCTGCGGCGCGCGGCTCACTTACAACTACTTCCGCATCGGCGGGCTGGCGTGGGATATCCCCGCCGGCTGGGAGAAGGCCTGCCACGCTTTTCTCACGGAGTTCGTGCCGCGCTTCGACGACTTCAACGAGTTGATCACCGGCAACACCATTTTCATCAACCGCTGCCGCGACGTGGGCGTGATCAGCCGCGAGGAGGCCATCTCGTACGGGCTGGTGGGGCCGAACCTGCGGGGGTCGGGGGTGAAGTTCGACGTGCGGCGCGACGAGCCGTACTCGTCGTACGAGGACTTCGAGTTCGACGTGCCCATCGGCGTCGGCTACCCCGGAACGGTCGGCGACGCCTACGCCCGGTACATGGTGCGCGTGAAGGAGGTGTACGAGAGCGTCAAGATCATCCGCCAGGCGCTCAAGAACCTGCCTTCCGGCGACGTGCTGGCCAAGGTGCCCGGGTCGCTGAAGCCGCCCGCGGGCGACGTGTACGTGCGCAGCGAGAACCCGCGCGGCGAGACGGGCTACTACCTGATGAGCGACGGGACGAACGTGGCGGTGCGGGTGAAAATTCGCACGGGGTCGTTCACGGCCATGTCGATTTTCGAGAAGGTGTCCAAGGGCCATCTGATCGCCGACTTGGTGGCGCTGATCGGCAGCCTGGACATCGTGATTCCGGAAGTGGACAGGTAGGCGGCGCGCTGGGCGGAGACATGATGCAATGGTGGTTTCTTCATATCGTCGGCCGTACCCCAAGGACGCGCTGCGCGACGATCTCAGCCTTGAGCGCGATGACTTCTGCTTCGTTGTGATTCCGTTCGCCCGTGAGTTCGACGCCGTCTACAAGTCGATCAAGGAGGGGTGCAAGGCCGCGGGGTACAAGGTCGGGCGGGCTGACGACCCGGGGCAGTCCAGCACTCCGCTCATGGCGCGCATCCTGCACGGCATTCGCTTGGCGAGTTTCGTCATCGTCGATGTCACCGGTGGGAACTCGAACGTCTTCTACGAACTCGGCATATGCTATACAATCAAAGACGTGGATCAGGTACTGATTCTCGCGCAGAGTCTCCCCGCTGACCTGCGAGTCGACATCTGCCATCTCGGACATGAACGCTATGAAGTGAGCTCATCCGGCCTCAAACACCTCGCGAAGTCCGTACGAACGTGGCTCGTTCGCAGCAGGCAGAGGCGCGCTCAAGAACTCAAGGTGCTTCAGCGATGGCGCTAACAACCGCTTCCGACGTGTACGACTTCCTGCTCCTCTCCTTCGCGCGGGAGGGGCGAGGGACAGTGTTCCGCACGACCGTCAACAGTCTGATCGATGGTTTCGTTGATTCGAAGGGCGGAGTCGTCGATCGTGCCCTTGCCCGCGAGTGGGTGGTGCAGGCATTGAAGCAGCTGCGCATCGAGCGGCGCATTCGGCTGCTCTCGGGCCTGGGTTTCGCGAGGGTATCCAGCGCCGACACCGAGTTCGCGTTTCTCCTCATCGGGTGACACGGAGTGGTTCGCCGGCACTTAACGAGGTCGGAAGGCGGGTTGTCGCGGCGGCCGTGATCTCGACCACACGCTTCCCACCCTCGCCCCGCGCTGGCGTTCGCCGGCGGAGCGTGGTACGTTCCGCAAGGCCGGCGGGCGCTTAGCTCAGACGGTGAGAGCAGGCGACTCATAATCGCTTGGTCGCTGGTTCGACTCCAGCAGCGCCCATCAGGCGTCCGGCGGCGCTCCTTGCCGAAACGCTTTTCGCGCGTTCTTCGCCTCGCCATGACTTCACCGACGGGCCGCTACTCGGTTCCAGGCACCGAGAGCGTGACCTCGACCTCGCCCCCGGCCGGCAACTGAACCTGCCGCGACACGAACCGCACGGCGGGAAGAGTCGCCGCCGTTAGCACGGGGTTCACCGGCAGGCCCGTGAGGCGGAAACGGCCGCGGGCGTCGGCGCGCGTGACCCAGCCGTGTTCGGGCGAAGGCAGCGTCTCCCCCGCTCCGGGGCCGGGGACGTAGACCGCCGCCCCGGGAAGCGGCGCCCCGGCGCCATCGGTGACCACGCCGGTCACCGTTCCGGCGCGCTGGAGCAGCGCCTGACCGGCGTCGGCCGTCTCGCCGGGGGCGACGGACGTTTGCAGATCGGTCGCCGCGACCCACTCGGGGCCGACGAGCGTGACGCGCCAGCGGCCGGGTTCCAGCGGGCCGATGAGCGCCGAGCCGTCCGGCTGCACGGCGCAAGGGGCCGACAATCCGCGGAAGCGGTCGAACACCGCGACCCGCGGGTCATCCAGGTTCGCCAGAAAGGCCCGCAACTCCGGCGCCCGCGCCGGCATCGGCGACGAGGCGGCGGCGAACTTCAGTTGAACCCGGCAGCGGCCGGCGTCGACCAGTTCGAGGTCCAGTGTCCCCTCGTTCCCCGCCACGTTGTGCCGCGTGCGCAGGAAGCGATCCCCCTGTCGCCCGTCGAGACACCAGGCGTTGACGGCGGCGGCGTCGGCCTCGGGGCCGGTGGCGTCGTCGCCGACGGCTGGCCGCAGGCCGCGCTCGAACAGGCCGGGGAACTCGGCCCGGCCATCCGCGCCCGTCACCACCCGCGCGACGGGTTGCTGGACGAGGTAGGCGATGGCTCGCACCTCGACGCCCGCCGCCGGCCCGCCGCCGGCGTCGCGCACCCGCACTACCAGCGGCGAGCCGCCGGAGGGCAGCGCCAGGTCGGGCAGCGTCGTCGGCCCCGGCTGTTGGAAAAACGCGGGCCCCGTCGTCGTCCAGAGGCGACCGGACGCCCCAGCCACGAGGTGAGCAGCCACCGCTCCGTCCCACGAGAACCGGTAGAGGCCGTCCGCGCCCGTCACGGCCGTCTGGGCGTCAAAACCCGGGGCGCGGCACAGGGCGAAAGGCGCGCCCACCACCGTCGCGCCGGCCAGCGGCTGGCCCCGTTCGTCCACCACGCGGCCCGAGAGCGTCCACGGCTGGGGCGTGGCGTCCGACTCTCCCGGCCCAGCGTCGGCCGCGATCAGGCCGAGGTCCACACCGGGCGAACCGGCCTTCGACATCTCCACCGTTCGCCGCCAACCTTGGCCGGCGCCGGGCGCGGCCTGGATGACGACCGCGCCCCCGGGGGGCACGTTGGTGAAGGTGAAGCGGCCCGCGTCATCGGTGGTCCGCCGCGTCGGCGTCGCGCCGGGCACACCCATCTCGACCTCCGTCGCCGCCAGCGGCGAGCCGTCGTGGGCGTCGTACAGCACTCCAGTGACGACGCCGGCGGGCGCGTCCCGCGCCACCTGATCGCCGGATACCGGCGCCGGCTCCAACACCGCCAGGCCGGAAGAGACGGGAAGTTGTATCGCCGCCAGCGGGCGGGTCCAGGCGAGGCTCAGGACCGCGGCGCCGCCCCCGGGCGCAGCCGCGAGTTCCAGTCGGAACGCGCCGTCTGGGCCGGTGGTGGCCGAGACCTTCGCGCCACCCGCCTCCAGCGTCACTTCCCCACCCGCGCGCCCGACGCGGCCGGTGGCGTCAACGAGCCAACCGCGGACCACCAGGGGCGCGCCCGGAGCGCCCGCGGCGATCTTCATGCGCGGGAGAAGCGGCTGCCCGGCGGGCCGCGGGAAGCGCGCGATCAGCGGCATGGCCGCCACCTCCTGCCCGCTGGTGGCGGGCTGAGGCCGCGCTTCGGCGGGGATGAACTGGGTGTCGCCCGCGATCCGCACGACCGTTTCCGCGTCGCCCGGAAGGCGGTCAACGAAGCCGTAGTGGCCGAGCGCGTCGGTCACGGCGGTGGCGGTCGGTGTCGCGCCGCCGCCCGTGAAACGCCGCACCTCCACGCCAGCCAGCGGAGCGCCGGAGCGACCGTCGCAGACGAAGCCGTGGACGCCGTACACCGGCGACGTCGCCTGCCCCTTCCTGCCGGGAAGCGGCACGGTCGCCACGAGCGGCAGCGGCGGGAGCGCGATTCGCTCGCCGCCGTGGTCCATCGGCAGATACCACTCCACCGGTTGATACCAGGGAGAGGTGATCAGCAAGCGCCACTGCACGCGGCGGTGTGGAAGGTCAACGGCGAAAGCGCCGTCTTCGCCGACGGCCGCCGTGAGCGTCTCGTCACGGCCGCCCACGACGACCACCCCCGGCGTGTCGCCGGCCCGTTCCTCTGGCAACACGAGCCTTCCGGCGCACCGCAGCGGGCGGGCGGGGTCGCCCGCGGGCGCGTAGGCTGGGGCGTCTTCCTCGGGCGCGAAGCGTGCCGGCGGCCGGCCGCCCAGGAAGTCGGCCAGCGCCTGGCGGAGGAGGTCGCTTTCCTCAGCCGGTGGAGCGCCCGCCGCGGTCCCCGCGCGAGCGTCTGGTCCCCGCGGCGCCGGCGCGCGATCCGTGGCGCCGTCGCTCCGGCCTTCCCCGGTTGCGCCGCGCTCCCCGGCGCGCGCCTCTCCTTTCGCCTCGCGCGAGCCCGCGCCGGATGGGCCGTCGGCGTCCTGGCCTCCGAAGAACACCAGGCCAGCCGCGACGGCTGACAGCACGATGATGATAAGCAGCGGGATCGCCAGCCGTTTCGCGTTCATTGGGGTTGGTGTTTTGGAGAGAGGGGCGACGGCGAGAGCCGGCCACATGTCAGAAAGTCAGCGCTGCTCGTTCCGCGGGATGCGCAGGCTCCGGACATCGGTGACGGGCGGCCCGATCACGGGGGTGAACTCCGCGTGGCCGTGGTGGAAGGCGTACGCGACCCACACGCCCTCGCAGACCGGGTTGAAGCGGCACGCGGCGCAGGCCGGAAACTGGCCCTTGCCGTTTCCGAAGCGATCAAAGACCTCGTTGAAGGCACTGACCGCGGCAGCCTCTCCAGCGCTCGCGTCGGGGGAATCGTCACGGTCGCGCATGGCACGGGCCCGGATGCAGCGCCGGCCGGGCTGCCAGTAGACTTCGTCGACGAAGGCCTCCCGGCCAGCCATTCGACAGAAGGGCATGTGGGCGACGGTGACGGCGCCGGGGAAGCCGTCAAACAGGTCGAAGGCCCGCGCCAGGGGTTCGGCGAGTTCCGTGAAGCGCGGCACCAGCGCCTCCCACCGGAGCAGCGTTCCCCCGGCCGGCCGGGGGAAGGCCCACATGATCCTGCGGGGGGCGACAGCGACGAGGAAGCGGGCGAGATCGACCATCCGTGGAAGCAGGGAGCGATGGAGAACGGAACTGACGTAGAAAGAGCGGCCGAGGGCGCGCAGGCGCTGGATCGCCGCGCTGACCTGGTGAAACGCGCCGGGGCTTTGGGTGACACCATCGTGGGTGGCGGGGTCGGGACCGTGGATGGAGAGGCAGATGTCGGTCAGGCCGGCGTCGAAGAGGCGTTCGAGGTAGCCGGGCGTGGCGGCCATGCGGCCGTTGGTCGTGAGGAAGAGGGTGCAAAAGCCGCACTCCCGCGCGAAGCGCACCAGCGCCAGGAAGTCGCGCCGCAGCGTCGGCTCTCCGCCGAGGAAGGTGAGGTGGTTCTTGCCGCGCGAGGCGAAGGCGCGTATCTCCTCCCGCAGGTCGGCCTCCGGCGCCTGAAGTTGCCCGCGCTCCGCGGCCGTTTCGCGCCGCTTCTGTTCGGTGCAGAAGAGACACTTGTTGTTGCAGGCCCAGCCGAGGTTGATCTCGCACCGATCTTCCTCCTGGCGATCCCGCGCCTCCGGCGCGGGAAGCGGCGACTGGGCGGTGGGCGTTGCGCTGGGGGTTGGCGGCATGGGAGTCATAGCGTCACATGAGCACCGGGACGCCGGTCGGCGCGAGATCGCGGAGCAGGCTGGCGCGCACTTCGTCCGACGAGCGGCCGGCGCGGAACAGCGCGAACAGGCGCGCTTCGTCGAAGGCCTCCTCCATGAAAATCCCGCGCCGCGCCACGGCCTCGTTGATCCGGTTCCATGCCGCGTTCGTCGCTGCCCGGCGCTCCTCCCAGCGGTAGCCGCCGACCTCGTCGAACATCAGACTCCGCTGCCCGGTGGGCATGGTGTCGCTCCCCTCGCGGACCACCGCGCCCACCGCCGCGGCGTCCCGCCCCAGCGACGGGAGCAGGTAAAACTGGTTGAAACACCCCAGCATGTCGATCTGGTCCGCATGGTCGTGGACGAAACCGATGGTGGCCTCCACGTCGTCCGGACGCTCGCCGGGGAAGCCGGCGATCAGGTTCACGCGGGTGAGAATCCCGGCCGCATGCAGCGCGCGCACCGCCCGCGAAGAGTCCGCCACGGTGAACCCCTTGCGCATCGCCCGCAGAACCCGGTCGCTGCCCGACTCCACGCCCATCGTCGCCAGGCGGCATCCGGCCTGGAAAAGCCGCGCCGCGCGGGTTTCGTCAATCTGGCATGGGCGCAGCGAGTCGGCCCAGAGCAGGTCGAGACCCGCGTCCAGAAGCGCGTCGAGGAAGTCGTCCAGAAACCGCGCGGTGACGTTGAGGCAGTTGTTCAGGAAGAAGAAGTCGCGCACGCCCGTCGTTTCGACCAGCATCCGCAATTCCGACACCGTTTTCCGGGCCGGCTGGAGGTCAATCCGGTTCCCATACGAGCAGAAGAAGCACCGATGCGCGCACCCCTGCATGAAACCGTAGGGCAAGATGCGCGCCGCGACATCGGGGGTCGGTGGAGAGGGATCGGGGG
>JACQVU010000351.1 GCA_016209585.1 Planctomycetota bacterium | reverse complement strand
GATGTCGGGCACGTCGATGGCGTCAATCTCCTTCTCCGCCTCCTCGGGGTCGATCTCCGCGCCGCGGGGCTTCTTCGCGCGGGGGGAGGCGGCGGGGGTCGCGGGCGAGCCGGCGTCGGCGTTGCCAGCGGCGGGGGAGGCCCGGCGTTCGGCGGCGGCCGCTTTTTCGGCCTCGTCGAGGGCGGCGGCCTCGCGGGGGGCCTAGCATTTGTCGGAAACTACCTTGAGGACCCGTGCGACGCTGACCAGGGCGTCGCCCTCGCGCAGGCGGATGAAGCGGACGCCCTGGGTGGCGCGGCCGATGGGGCGGATGGACTCTTCGGTGACTTCGACGCGGTTCACGACGCCCTCGCGGGTGATCATCATCAGGTGGTCGCCCTCGTTGACGTTGAGCACGCTGACCACTTTGCCGTTGCGTTCGGTGGTGCGGATGTTGATGACGCCCTGTCCGCCGCGGCGGATCATGCGGTACTCGTCGTAGGTGGTGCGTTTGCCATGGCCATGTTCGCACACGGTGAGGAGGGTGCCGGAGCGGTTGGCGCGGGCCATGCCGACCACTTTGTCGCCTTCGATGAGGCGGATGCCGCGCACGCCCTGGGCCGGGCGGCCCATGGGGCGCACGTCTTTCTCGTTGAAGCGAATGGCCATGCCCTGGGCGGTGCCAAGCACCACGTCGTCCTCCCCGCTGGTGATCTGCACGACGATGAGTTGGTCGCCGGGGTCGAGGGTGATGGCGCGGATGCCGCCCTTCTGCGGGTGAGAGAAGGCGACCAGGGGGGTTTTCTTCACGGTGCCCTGTTCGGTGACCATGAAGACGTAGCGGTCGTCGAAGAGGCGGACGGGGATGTGGGCGGTGACGTTGACGCCCTTGGGGATGTCGAGGAGGTTGACGATGGCGCGGCCGCGGGAGGTGCGGCCGAGGTCGGGGATTTCGTAGACCTTGAGCCAGTAGACGCGGCCGCGGTCGGTGAAGAAGAGGATGTAGTCTTTGGTGGAGGCGACGAAGAGGTCCTCGATGAAGTCGTCCTCGCGGGTGGCGGCGCCGGTCTTGCCCTGGGTGCCGCGGCCCTGGGCGCGGTAGGTGGTGAGGGGCACGCGCTTGATGTAGCCGGAGTGGGAGACGGTGATGGCGACGGACTCGTCGGCGATGATGTCTTCGAGGTTGATGTCGGCCTCGGCGTCGACGATCTCGGTGCGGCGTTCGTCGCCGTACTTCGCGACCATCTCATCGAGGTCCTTGCGGACGAGGTCCATCACCATCTTCTCGCTGGCCAGCAACTCGCGGTAATAGCGGATGCTGGCCATCACTTCGTCGTATTCCTTCTGGAGTTTCTCACGCTCCAGGCCGGTGAGTCGGGCCAGGCGCATGTCGAGAATGGCCTGCGCCTGGACGTCGGTGAACGCGAAGGCCTCCATGAGCGACGCGCGGGCCGCCGGGGGCGACTGCGCGCCGCGGATGATCTTGATGATGCGATCGATGTGGCCGAGAGCCTTGAGCAGGGCTTCGAGGATGTGGGCGCGTTTCTCGGCCTCGCGCAACAGGAAACGCGTGCGGCGGCGGATGATCTCCACGCGGTTGTCGCGGTAGTGGACCAGGAGCTCCTTGAGCGACAGCGTCTCCGGGCGGTTGTTCACCAGCGCGATGTGGATGAGCGGGAAGGTGTCCTGCAGCGGCGTCATCTTGTAGAGCTGGTTGAGCACCACCTCTTCCTCGGCGTCGCGCTTCAGGTCCACCACGATGCGGGTCTTGCCCCGCGCCGACTGGTCGTTCACGTCGGCGATGCCGGTGATCCGCTCGGTCTTGACCAGTTCGATGATCTTGTCGTAGATGGACTTCTTCGTGACCCCGTAGGGCACCTCGGTGAAGACCAGGGTGGTCTTCTTGCCGCTCTCCACGTGGGACCGCGCCCGGATCACCACCCGGCCGCGCCCGGTGCGGTAAGCCTCGCGGATGCCCGCGCGCCCCATGATCATGCCGCCCGTGGGGAAGTCGGGGCCGGGCATCACCTCCAGGAGATCGTCGCTGGAGCAGGCCGGATTGGCGATCAACAGCCGCAGCGCGGCGGCCACCTCCCGCAGGTTGTGCGGGGCGATGGAGGTAGACATGCCCACCGCGATCCCCTGGGCGCCGTTCACCAGCAGGTTGGGGAACTTGGCCGGCAACACCGAGGGTTCCTGCCGCGACTCGTCGTAGTTGGGAACGAAGTCCACCGTCTCCTTGTCCAGGTCCTCCAGAAGGTCCATGGCCACGGCCCGCAACCGTGCCTCCGTGTAGCGCATGGCCGCGGGCGGGTCGGGGTCGATGGTGCCGAAGTTGCCCTGCCCGTCGACCAGCGGATAGCGCGTGGAGAAGTCCTGCGCCAGGCGCACCAGCGTGGGATAAACCACGGCCTCGCCGTGGGGATGGTAGTTGCCGGAGGTGTCGCCGCAGATCTTGGCGCACTTGCGGTACTTGGCGTTGGGGGCGAGAGAGAGGTCGTTCATCGCCACCAGGATGCGCCGCTGCGAGGGCTTGAGGCCGTCGCGCACGTCGGGCAGCGCGCGCGCGATGATGACGCTCATCGCGTAGTTGAGGTAGGAGGACTTCATCTCCTCCTCAAGCAAAACGTCCTGGACCTTCGACTCCGCTGGCTCCATTCGCCCCACTCCCTGGCCGACTGCCGGCCCCGGATCGAGTTGAAGAACAGCCTTATCAGCGACGGGCTGTTATGGAAAGGAGGCGAGACCGTACCAGAACGAAGCCCCGGCCGCAACGGGAATGCGCGAGCGCCGGTTGCCGTAACGGCGTGCCCCGCATACAGTTATGCCATGCCGCGCGTCATGTTCCATGCCGCCGCCGGCGAGCCGCTTTCCGGGGACGCCCCCGCGCTCTGCCGCATCCTGGAAGCGGCGGAGCGCGTCGGCGCGGTGGTGGAACATGCCTGCGGCGGGCAAGCCCGCTGCGGCGCCTGCCGGGTGCGAATCGAGGACGGGTTGCCGCACTGCTCACCCAAGAGCAACGCCGAGCGCGCCCTGACCACCGCCGACCCCCGGGAGCGGCTCGCGTGCCAGGCGCGCTTCATCGGCGCCATCGCGGTCCGGGCGCTGGGTCCCTTGCCGCCGGAGCAGCGGGACGGCGCCGGCCCGGTGACGCCTCGCGTGCCGGGGTACCCGGTGTGAGCGGCCGCGGAATCTGGTAGCCTTCCGGCCCGGAGGAACACCCGCATGCGCTTTCACCACCTGTCCCCTGTTTTCGCTCCGTTCGCGGTGGTCGGCTTGGCCCTTCTGGCCGGCTCCATGTGGGGAGCCGGCTCCGGCGTGGCCGTGGCCGGCGCCGGAGAAAGTGGCGCCGGCTCGTCCCCGGCCGAGCCCGCCGCCGCCCCCGCTCCCGCGGCTGGCGCGGGGAAGATCGGCTTCGTCGACGTTGACGAGATGTTCAGGCGCCATGAGCCGTTCCGGGCCGAGTTCGCCGACCTGGAGCGCGACCACCAGCGCAACGCGGCCCGCGTGGCCCAGAAGCAGGAGGAGTTGAAATCGCTCAAGGAGCGGATTTTCCTCGCGCCGCGCGACGGCTATCACGCCCGCCGCCTGGCGAGCGAGCGCGGCCGCCTGGAGGGCGAGGTGAAGTTCCTTGACGAGATGAACGGGCGCGAGCACGAGTCCCGCCGGGCCCGCGTGCAGGCCAAGTACTTCGACCGCTTCCGCGAGGCGGTGACGCGCTACGGCAGCGACAACGGCTACACGGCCATTTTCCAGTGGCGCACCCTGCCGGCCTTCTCGCGGCCGGGGCTGACGCCGGAACAGTTCGAGGAGGGGCTGCGGGCCGCCACCACGCTCTACTCGGACCGGCGCGGCGCCGACCTGACGGCCGAGATCCTGAAGATGCTGGAGAAGTGAAGCGTGACCATTCACGGGCGATGACATCTCTCAGGAACACAGGAACCCGGGAACGGCCAGGCGACCCATGACCCCGCCGCCACGCCCACGCAGCGTTCTGCTCCTGTCGGGCGGGCTGGACTCCGCCACGGCTGGCGCGATGGCGCGCGCGCGCGGCGATGAACTCTTCGCCATGAGTTTCGACTACGGCCAACGCCACCATGCCGAGTTGGAGGCCGCGGGGCGCGTGGCCGCCTTCCTGGGCGTGAAGCGGCACATGGTCATGCGGATAGACCTCTGTGCCATCGGCGGCTCGGCCCTCACCGCCGACTTGGCCGTGCCCAAAGACCGCGCGCCGGAGGGAATGGCGCGCGGCATTCCCGTCACCTACGTGCCGGCGCGCAACACCGTGTTCCTCTCGCTGGCGCTCGGATGGGCGGAGACCCTGGACGCCGGAACGCTGGTGATCGGCGTGAACGCCCTGGACTATTCGGGCTACCCCGACTGCCGGCCGGAGTTCCTGCGCGCCTTCGAGCAAACCGCGAACATGGCGACCAGGGCGGGCGTGGAGGGCGGGCGGCGATTCGAGGTCTTCGCGCCCCTCCTTCACATGAGCAAGGCCCAGATCGTGGCCGAAGGCGCGCGGCTGGGGATCGACTTCTCCATCACCCATTCCTGCTACGATCCCCCGCGCGAGGGCTTTCACTGCGGGCGCTGCGACAGTTGCCTGTTGCGGAAGAAGGGCTTCCGCGAGGCTGGCATCGTTGACCCGACACGCTATGCGACCGATCACGGGAGCCAATAGCGGCAGGGGCGAGGGGCGAAGGTCGAGGGACGGGGGACCTTCACTCCGTGGGGAACAGGGCGTCGCAGTTGTTGATCCCCGCCGCTCCGGTCGGTACAATGGCAGCAACGTTGGAGCGGGGGACTGCGGCGCCCGCTCCGGCGTCGCCCCCCCCATGGGTGTCCGGCGAAAGCCACTCGCCGCCGCGATGGCCTGTCGCGGCGGGGATGGACCATGCCGGGTTCGGGAGGTTCCACGGTATGAAGAAGCGGATTCTGGGCCTTGTGCTGCTCGGCTTCGTGGCCCTCAGCGTCGGCGGCTGTTACCACTGGCTGGACATCGAGCACGACAAGCACATTTTCGCCTCGATCAAGCGCGATTTTGACGAGAACAACGAGTTCGTCGACCGCATCCTGTTCGGGTACGACAAGAGCGATCCTTTCCAGTACCTGAAGGAACAGGGCGGTTGATCGACGCCGTCCGCGGCCCGTCAGTGGAGTGGCGGCTCGGCGAAGCCGGCGATGGCGCTCACCTTCGATCTGCTCATCCTGCCGCCTGAGGCCGGGGCGGAGGTAGAGGTCGAACGGGCGGAAGCCGTGCTGGCTGATCTCGGTTGCTTTGACGGCAACCGCGACCATTATTACGGCTACCCCGACCCGGCTGGCGGCTGGACCTGTGACATCTTCCTTAACCTGGCGGACCCGGACGACGAGGGCGGCGGGCACGTGGACCGCGACTGTCTTTCGTTCTGCGTGCCGCTGGACCTTGATGACCGGGCCTTTGAGCGGGCGCTGGGCGTGGCGCGGGCGATCTCGGATCGGCTGGGCTGGGAACTGCGCGAGGCCGGCACGGGCGAACCGGTGAACGCGGCGACGCTGCCCGCCTGCGCCGGGCGGTTCGCAACCGAGCGCGAGCGGGAGATCGCCCTCCGCGCGGAAATGGGCCGCCGTGCCCGGCGTCGGGCCGACGAGAGTCATCTCTTCGAGTGGGTGGGCGCGGAGTCCAGCCTGGCGGCGGCGGAGGGGATCGCGGCGGCCGGGCGGGCGATGGAGCCGGGGTTTGACGGGCGCGTGGAACTCTTCACGTACGGCGCCGTCACCCACCTGCCCACGGGGGCGGTCTACGTGCGCGTCGCCTTCACCGGAGAGGGCGAGTTGTTCCGGCGCGCGGCGGCGGCGTTCGTCGAGTCGCGGTCCCGCGCGGTGGTGCGGTTCACGCCGGCGGGGCCGCTGCTCTTCGCGCCGGGAAAGGCGCCGCGGGGCGTGCGCGCCCGCGACTTCGTGGAGACCGTCTGGCTGGACGGCTCCGGCGAACGGTTCCGGGAAGCGCCGGGGTGAGCGCCGGGCGCCGAGCCCGCGCGCCGGCCGGGGAGCCGGCGCCACGCGGGCGGGACGCCCGTGCCGCGGCTGGGCGACGCCGGGTCGCCCTTGTGGCGGGGCGCGGCGTGAGATACTCTCGCGCCTGTCCATCCGCGAACGGAACGACCATGCCGCGCTGCGCCGCCGCCGCGCGGGAACCGCGGCCTCGCCGCGACAGGTAACGTTATGTTCTCTTTCCCTCTCATTCGTCGCGCCGACTTGATCGTGTTGCTGGCGGCGCTGGCCATGCCGGCCGTCGGCGCGGCCGCCGAACGGTCGTGGGACCGCGACGACGACGACGTCATCCGCGCGACCTGGGCCGCCTACGACGCGGAGGAGCGCGGCGACGACGAGGCCGCCTTCGACCGCTTGCTCGCCGTCCTGCGCCAACACCCCGACTCCCCGGCCTCCGAGTTGCTGGTCCAGCGGCTCTCCGACCTGGCCCGCACCGTCGACCAGCACGCGACCCTGCGCGGCGCGTGCGAAGCGCTGCTCGCCGCCGGCGTGCGCAACGGCGAGATGGAAGACTGGCTGCGCAGCCGGGTGGCCGACCTGCTGCGACGCGCGGGCCGGCCGGTGGACGCGCGCGCCGTCGCCGCCAGCCGCGGCTTCATCGACGACTGGATGGTGATCGGCCCCTTCGGCGAAAGCGGCCGCGCCGTGTATGACGAACCCTTCCCGCCGGAGAGCGAGATCGACCTGGACAAGACCTATCCGCAGCGGCGCCACACCGCGTCCTGGACGAGGTTGCTGGTGTTCGAACCCGGCCAGAGCATCGCGCCGGGCCGTTTCGTCAAGCGGGGCACGGGCGCGTTCTACGCCCTGGCGCAGGTGCGGGTCGCGGCGAACACGCCGGCGGCGCTGCGCCTGTCCACGAGCACGGCGGCGAAGGTCTGGATGAACGGGGAGATGGCGCTGGGCGTCGATCCCTTCCGCCATCGGATCCCGAGCGAGCACGTGGCGCCGGCGACGTTGCGGGCGGGGTGGAACCGCGTCCTGGTCAAGGTCTGTTCGGGCCGTGGCGCCGCGTTCCAGTTGCGGTTGACCGACCCGGACGGACGGCCGATTCCGGGGGCGACGGTGGAGCGCGAGCCGAGCCTTCACCCGGCGCAGGCCGCCGCCCCGGCGAAGTCGCCCGCGCCGGCCGCCGACGTCTACCCCGGCGCGTTCTGGCGCTACACGCGGCGCGCGGACGGCCCTGGCGAGAAGAGCGCCTGGGGGCATGTCGCCGCCGCCATGTGTTTCGACCGCGAGGGGTTCACCGACGACGCGCTGCACCACGCCGAGATCGCGGCCTCCATGCTGCCGGGCGACGCGGCGGCGCTCTGCTTCCTGGCCGACCATGAGAGGGACGCCCGCGACCTGCCGGCCACCCATCGCGTCGCCCTGGCGCGGGAACACTTCCGGAAGGCGCTGGAGATCGACCCGAAGAACGTCTACGCGCGCCTCGCCCTCATCCGGTTCGACATCCAGGACAAGAAGGAGAAGGAGGGCGTCGAGCAACTGCGGGCGCTGTCCGCGGAGTTCCCGGCGTCGTGGCTGATCCACGACGTCATCGGCGACGTCTGCGGCGGCCAGGGGTGGGAACAGGAGGAGCGTGACGAGCGCGAGGCCGTGCTGCGCCTGCACCCGGAGCACGAGGGAACGCTGGAGTTCTGGGCCAACTACTACGCCCGGCGCGACCACTTCCGCGACCGGGCGCTGCCGCTGCTGCGCAAGTTGCACCAGATCAACCGCGCCAACCGCTCCATCGCCTTGCACCTGGCCGGGATCGCCGAGGAGCGCGGGCGGCTGGAGGACGCGCTGGCCATCGTCAACGTCATCGCCGACGAGGAGCCTTCCTTCCAGGAGCGCGCCATCGAGATGCGGGTCCGGATGCTGCGCGCGTTGCATCGCCTCGACGAAGCCGTGGCTGAACTGGAGGTTCTCCGGGCACGGTATTCGTACCGCGACGAGTATCCGCGCCGGATCGGCGATCTGCGCTACGAGCAGGGCCGCGTGCCAGGCGCGCTCGCCTCCTGGCGCGCCGCGCTGGCCATCAACCCCGGCCTCCACGAGTTGCGCCGGCTCATCGACCACGTCGAGGCCCTCGGCCGCGGCGAAGACCCGCTGGCCCTGGAGCGTGAGAACGACTTCGCCCGCCCCTTCCTTCGCGACGTGCAACAGGCCATCGCCTCCGCCCCCGACGCCAAAGACTACCCCAAGGCCCTCGCCGCGCTGCTCATCGACCAGGCCGTGCTGCGCATCTACCCCAACGGCACGTCGTCGGAGACCGTCACCGCCGTCCGCAAGATATTCAACGACGCCGGCCGCGAGGCCTTCTCTCAGGTGGGCGGCGGCGGCGAACTCCTGGAAGCCCGCACCCACGCCGCCGACGGCAAGGTCTACGAGCCGAACAACATCGGCCACGGCGCGTTCGAGATGCCGGAGGTCAAACCGGGCTGCGTCATCGAACACTGCTACCGCATGGAGCGCTCGTACGAACCCGACGAAGGCTTCAACCACGGCGGCTT
>JACQVU010000348.1 GCA_016209585.1 Planctomycetota bacterium | reverse complement strand
GTGGGGGTCGGGGATGGGCGGAGTACCGCGGTGTTGGGTGTTGGGTGTTGGGTGTTGGGCCCAACACCCAGCACCCCGGCTGGGGAGACGGGGAGATGGCGAAGGGAGGAAGGCGAGAACGTGGAAACTGAGAACGTGGGCATGGGGCAGGCGCCGTCCCACGCTCCCGCGCTCCCTCGTCCCGCGTCCCGCGCCCCGCGCCGGACACGGGTCGCCGGCAAATCCATGTTTTCATTTCCCACCCGGGGCGGCGCTGGTATAGTCGGAGGTGGAAGCGGTCCCGTGGCCGACGCCGCGCGCCCCGGTGGGCGGGGCGGTTCGGGCCGGCGGGACGTGAGTGAGGAGAAGCGAAACGCGATGGTGCTTCAACCGGAGGAGAAGAAGGCGGTCATCGCCAGCAACCGCACCCACGACGCCGACACCGGGTCGGCGGAGGTCCAGGCGGCGCTGTTGACGAAGCGCATCGAGGGCCTGTCGGGGCACCTGAAGGTGAACGTGAAGGATCACGCCTCGCGGCGCGGCCTGCTGGCGATGGTGAATCGGCGCGCCAAACTGCTCAAGTACCTGGAGCGCACCGCCTACCCGCGGTACAAAGCCATCGTGGACAAGTTGGGGCTTCGCCGGTGAGCGTGTGTGCAACCTGTAGGCCGGTCCCTTCCGCGGGGCCGGCTGGCGTTTTGGGACGTCGCGCGGGCATCGCGCCCGCGAGCCACGCCCGGGACGGGCGTGCCGCGTCCGGGGAAACGTAACGCGGCCCCGGCTGGAGAACGGTCTCCAGCCCGCGGAGAGGGCCGCGAGAAACAGAAAGGACGTTCGGTCGGGGGACCCGATTTACCCCAGCCCTGTCCGGGCGGCGCGGGCTGTAAGGCCGCCGCCGACCGGACCGGGTGAAGAGGGCCCCCTGACCGGACGCGCGCCCAGCCCCGCCATTCCCCGCGGGAGGCGCGCCATCAGCCAGATCGGGAAGAGGCGGCCGCCACGCGGCTCTTCCGCCCACGCGATGAGCGGCGGAAGCCCTCGATGGCCGGGTAAATCCCGGCGGCCCCTCCCCCAATCCGAGTCAGGAGGAGACCGTGTCGTTTACCGTCGTGGAGCGTGAGATCGCGGGTCGGCAGTTCCGGTTCGAGTCGGGCAAGGTGGCCCGGCAGGCCGCCGGCGCCTGCTGGCTGCGGCAGGAAGACAACATCGTGCTCGCGGCCGCGGTGTCGGCCGCGCCGCGGCCGGGGCTGGACTTCTTCCCGCTCACGGTGGACTACCGTGAGAAGCGGGCGGCGGCGGGGAAGTTCCCCGGGGGGTTCAAGAAGCGGGAGGGGCCGCCCACGGTGAAGGAGACGCTGGTGATGCGTCTCATCGATCGGCCGGTGCGGCCGCTGTGGCCGGAGGGGTTCATCGAAGACATCCAGGTCCAGGCGCTGGCGCTGTCGTCGGATCGGGTGCACGACTGCGACGTGCTGGCCATCAACGCGGCGTCGGCCGCGTTGCACCTCTCCGACCTGCCCTTCCAGGGGCCGTTCGGCGCGGTGCGCGTGGGCCGGGTGGAGGGGAAGTGGCTGATCAATCCATCCACCACGGAACTGGAGACCTCCGACATCAACCTGGTGGTGGCGGGCACGCGGGAGGCGATCATCATGGTGGAAGCCGGGGCGTCGGAGGTCCCGGAAGCCGACATGCTCGCGGCGCTGGAACACGGCCACGGGGTCATCAAGACGCTCTGCGAGATGCAGGACGAACTGCGCGCCGGCAACGGCGCTCCCAAGCGGGAGTGGCGCAAGGCCGAGAAGGCCGACCCGCACGCCGCGCTCAAGGCCACCATCCTCGGGAAGTACGCCGACGACATCCGCCGGCTGCTGCTCACCAAGGGCAAGCATGAACGGTCGGCGGCGGTGAAGGCCCGGAGGGACGAGATCATCGCCCGGCAGGTACCGGACCCGGAGGCCGAAGGCGCGGCGGAGGCCACCTTGGCGATCAAGGGCGCATGGCAGGACCTCAAGGACGCCACCATGCGCCGGATGATCATGGACGGCGAGCGGGTGGACGGCCGGCGCATGGACGAGGTGCGGCCCATCGAGATCGAGATCGACGTGCTGCCCCGCGCCCACGGCTCCTGCCTCTTCACGCGCGGCGAGACCCAGGCGCTGGTCACCATCACGCTCGGCACCACCGACGACGAGCAGATGGTCGACGGCGTGCTGGAGGAGTACAAGGAGCGCTTCATGCTCCACTACTCCTTCCCGCCCTTCTCGGTGAACGAGGTAAAGCCGATCCGCGGGCCGGGCCGGCGGGAGATCGGCCACGGCATGCTCGCCCAGCGGGCGCTGGAGGCGGTGTTCCCCTCGCAGGAGGAGTTCCCCTACACCGTGCGGGTCAACTCCGACATCACGGAGTCGAACGGTTCGTCGTCCATGGCCTCCATCTGCGCGGGGTGCATGGGCATGATGGCGGCCGGGGTGCCCGTGAAGACGCCCGTGGCGGGGGTCGCGATGGGGCTGGTGATGGAGAACGGCCGGCACCAGATCCTCACCGACATCCTCGGCGACGAGGACCACTACGGCGACATGGATTTCAAGGTGGGGGGAAGCCGGACGGGCATCACCGCCCTGCAGATGGACATCAAGGTGGGCGGTCTCACCACTCAGATCCTGGCGGACGCCCTGGAGCAGGCCCGCAAGGCCCGCATCCACGTGCTGGACCAGATGGCGCGGGTGCTCGACAAGCCGCGCGCCGAACTGTCGCCCCACGCCCCGCGCGTGGAGCAGTGCTGGATCGACCCGGAGAAGATCGGCCTGCTCATCGGGCCGGGCGGCTCCCACATCCGCGCCCTCCAGGAAGAGACTGGCTGCCAGGTGGAGGTGGACGACGACGGCCACGTCTTCATCTACGCTCCCACCGGCCCGCAGGCCAAGGCCGGCCTGGACCGCGTGAAACTGATCGGCATGAAGCCGGAACTGGGCGCCATCTACACGGCCAAGGTCACCAGCGTGAAGGACTTCGGCTGCTTCGTGGAACTCGCCCCCGGAACCGAGGCCCTCTGCCACGTCTCCGAACTGGCCGAGGAGTACGTGGATCGCGTGGAAGACATCGTCTCCCGCGGCGACACCGTCCGCGTCAAAGTGATTCTGGTCGACGAGACCGGCCGCATCAAGGTCTCGCGCCGCGCCGTGCTGCGCGAGGAACGCGAAAAGGGCGGCCACGGCCCGGCCGGCGGCGGAGGCGAGGGCGGCCGCCAGCCCGGCGCGCGCCCCATCGACGCCGGCCGCGACCCGCGGGGCGGCCCGCCGCCCGAGGGCAACGGCCACGGCCCGGACGCGGAAGAACCGGTGTACGACGAGGGAGCGCCTCAAGGCGACGAAGCCGCCGGCGAGGGCGAGTACCCCGAAGGGGAGGGGGCGCCCGGCGAGTTCGCGCCGGAAGAGGCCCCCGCCGAGGAGGGCGCCGTCTCCTACGGCGCGCAGCGCGGCGCCGGCGACCGCGGCCCCGCTGGCCCTGGCGGCTACGGCGGAGGCGGAGGCGAGCGCGGCCCGCGCGGTTACGGCGGTGACCGCGGCGGGCCGGGCGGAGATCGCCCGGGCTACGGCGGTGACCGCAGCGGGCCGGGCGGAGATCGCCCGGGCTACGGTGGCGACCGCGGCGGGCCGCGCGGAGATCGCCCGGGCTACGGTGGCGACCGCGGCGGGTACGGCGGGAGTCGCGGTGGCGGTGGGCGCGGCTACGGCGATCGCGGGCCCGACCGCGGTGGCCCTGGCGGGCCTGGCGGTGGCGGTCCCGGCGGCGATCCTCGTCGTCGGCGTGGTGGTCGTGGTCGTGGTGGTCGTG
>JACQVU010000347.1 GCA_016209585.1 Planctomycetota bacterium | reverse complement strand
TCACCTGGTTCGTGGTGGTGGGGGGCGTGGGGAAGGTGAACGTTCTGCGCGACATGCACGACGCCGTGACCCCCTTTTTGGGCGGCTCGCCCGGCGAGCAGATGGCGGCGTTCGGGGCGTTCACGGTGGTGGGGTCGAACGTGGTGTCGAACGTTCCGTTCGTGCTGGTGGCGTGCGACTGGGTGAAGTCGTTCGCTCACCCGGCGCTGATGTGGTACGTGCTGGCGGTGGCCTCGACCTTCGCGGGGAACCTGACGATCGTCGGCTCGGTGGCGAACATCATCGTCATGGAGCAGGCGAAGGAGCGGGTGACCATCGGGTTCCTCGCCTACCTGCGCGCCGGTCTGCCGATCACGCTGGCGACCACCGTGGTGGGACTGGCGTTGCTCTGGGCCGGCGCGGCGCTGGGCGTGCCGCTGTGAGTTCGCGGCGCGGGAGGAAGACGCAATGATCCGGGTCTGGCGACGGGAGGGGTCGACGCTCACGGTGACCGAGGGGCCGGAGGCGCTGCCGGTCCTCGCCGGCTACGCTCCGCCGCCGTCATCGGGGGAGGCGGCCGCGGCCGGGGCGGGGGCGGGAGCCTGTCTGTGGGTGGAGGTGGTGGGGCCGGACGCGAACGAAGTGGCGCGGCTGCGCGAGCGTCTGGGGCTGCACGAGTTGGCGCTGGAGGACGCTTTGGCCGACGGCCATCCCCCCAAGTGGGAGGATTTCGGCGCGTATCTGTTCGTGATCGCGCGGACGCCGGTGGACGACCGGCGCGACGGCACGCGGAAGGTGTCGATCTTCCTGGCGGGCGCGTGGGTGGTGACGATGCTGCGCGCTCACCTGCCGCTGATGGACGAATTGTCGGCGCGGGCGCGGCGCGACCCGGCGCGGGCGCTGGCCTCGCCCGACGCGCTGGCCCACGCCACGCTGGACCTGCTGGCCTCCGGCTTCGAGCGCGAGGCGGAGGCGCTGCAGGAGCGGGTGGAGCGGGTGGAAGACGAAGTGCTGCATCGTCCCCGGCCGCGGGCGGCCGCGGCGCTCACGCTGCTTCGCCGGCGGACCGCCGCGCTGGCGCGGGTGGCGCGGCGGCAACGCGACGTGTGCCATGCGCTGGCCTACGTGTCGCACCCGGCCATTTCCAGCGCGCTGCTGCCCTGGTTCCGCGACGTGTACGACCACGCCCTGCGCGTCAGCGACCTCCTGGACAGCGTGCGCGAGGCCGTGGCGTCCGCGCGGGAGGCCTACCTGGCCGCGGTGAACAACCGTCTGGGCGAGGTCATGCGGGTGCTGACCGTGATCACCACGCTCATGATGCCGCTGACGCTCATCACGGGCGTCTACGGCATGAACTTCGAGGCGCTGCCCGGCCGCGACCATCCGCTGGGGTTCTGGCTCACCATCGCCGCCATGCTGGCCACGGCCGGCGCCATGCTGGCGTGGTTCCGGCGGCGCGGGTGGATCTGATGGCGCCATCGCGCCGCCGGGCGGCCTGAAAAACCGCGCGCGGCGTGTTAGGATTCCGGCGATGGAGCCGATACGCGAACGTTGGACCAGCCGCCGGGCGTTCCTGGCGGCGGCGTTCGGCGGTTCGGCGCTCTTCTGGGGCGCCCAGACGCTGCCGGACGCGCTGCGCCGGCACGGCGGGGGGGCGTTCGTCATTCCGTACCTGCTGGCCATGGCTGTGGTGGCCGCGCCGCTGGTGGCGCTGGAATACGGACTTGGACTGACGCGGCAAGCCGCCGCCCCGAAGGCGCTGCGAGAGACGGCGCGCCGGTTCGAGTGGATCGGCTGGCTGGCGGTCGTGGCCGGGTGGCTGGTGGCCTGCTTCGCGGGAAGCGTGGCGGTGGAGGCGCTGCGCGGCATCGTGGGGATCGCGTCGCCGGCGGCGTCGCCGGCGGCGGTGGAACCCGTGGGCGGCGGGAACGTCGTCGCCGCGCGGTACGACACGCTGAGCGCCGGCATCGGCGCGGGCTTCTGGCTCGTGGCGTGGCTGATCGCGGCCGGCGGCGCGCCGCGGGTGGGGCGCGTGTTGTCGCCGCTGGCGGCGATCGGGCTTTCGTTGCTGCTGGTGGCGCTCGCGGCCGCGGTGGCCGGGGATCCGGACCACGAGGGGCTGCGGGTGGCCTTCACGCCGGACTTCGGCGCGCTGCGCGATCCGGCCTGCTGGCGCGCCGCTTGCGCGCAGGCGCTGTTCACGGTGGCGCTCGGCCAGGGGACGCTCACGGCCTTCGCGGGGTTTCTGCCCACGCGCACCGACGTGGCCAACAACGCGCGGATGACCGCCAGCGGCGCCACGGTGATCGCGGTGCTGGGCGGGGCGGCGGCGATGTCGTTCCTGGGCGTCTCCGGCGCGGCGGACGGCGAGCCGGTGAGCGATCTCCTGGCGCGCGGTCCGGCGATGGTGCTCTCGCGGGTTCCGGCCGCCATCGACCATCTGGATTTCCTGCCGTGGGACGAGGCCCGGCTCGCGGCGCGGGCGGCGTGGTTGGTCTTCGTGGCGGCGGCGGCGCTGGGGGTCGGCGTCGGCATCGTGCGCGCCGCGGCGGTGGCCCTCGGCGACAAGTTCAACCTGGGGCGCGGGGCGGCCGCGCTTTTGGCCGCGCTGCCGCCGCTCGCCGGCGCGATGGTGGCGGCGGCGGGGGGGAAGGTCGGCGCGCTGCCGGGCGCGCTCGGCGCGGTGGCGCCCGGCGGCTTGTGCGCGCTGGCGGCGCTGCTGGGCTGCGTGGCCATCGGCTGGGGCGGGCCGCTGAGCGGGTTCATGGCGAGGATGAACGCCGTGTCGGAAACCCGGGTGGGCGCGCGCTGGCGGTTCGCCGTCCGGTGGCTGGCGCCGGCCGCGCTGCTGTGGGTGGTGGTGGAGTGGGCGCGCAGCCTCGCTCCCGCGGGCGAGTGGGAGCGGCCGGACTGGCTGGCGCTGGCCCAGCCGGCGGCGGCGGTCGGGTCGCTGATGAGCGCCCTGCTGCTCGCGCGCCTCGGCGGGCACGGAGAGGCGGAGCCATTCGACCCGTCGGACGAGTTCGCGGCCGGGGACGCCGCCGGCGCGGAGGAGTGAGCGATGGCGCGCGCGCTTCCCGTTCCCGTCGCCGCCGGCCGCGTCGCGTCGCGAAGGGGAACCAGCGGGTTCGGGCCAGCCGCGGCGCTGTCCGCGGCCTTGCTGCTCGGCGCGGCGGCGGCGCACGCGACGCCACCGGACGCGGCCGGGAGAGAGTCGGCGGCGGCGGCCGCTCCGACGCTCGACGCCGAGCCGTCGCCGGACGCCATCGAGGAGCGGGCGCGCGCCTTGCTGCTCCAACGCGAGGAGATCGCCGCGCGGCTCGCCGGCGCGGAGCAGCGGCTGCGGGCCGCGCGGGCCAGGTTGCCCTGGTTCGCGCGGGTGAGCGCGGCGCTGGCGCCGGAGGAGGCGCGCGACGCCCTTTTTGAGGTCGCGCGGCTGCGTGACGACCTCTTCCGCGTGGAACGGGCCGAAAGCAGTGATCCCGCGGCGTGCGGGTACGTCGCGCTCTACCGGCGGCTGGCGCGGGCGCGCGCCTCCGGCGGCTTGAGCGGCGACGTCGGCGCCAGGGCCGACGCCGTGCTCGCCCGCCTGGACGAACTGCTGGTGGCGCCGATCTACCGGCGCATCGCGGCCCTGACCGAGGAACGTGACCGTCTGCTGGACCCGGCCGGCCGCGCCGCCTGGATCGAGGCCCAGGGAGAGATCCCGCCGGACGAGGGCGCCGACCCCGTCGCGGCCGCCCGCCGCGCCGCCGCCCGCCGGCTGGACGAAGAGGTGAGCCACGAACTGGACACCCTGCTGGCAGACTTCAGCGAACTGCGCCGGGCCGGCGCCGACGAGCCGCCTCGCGTGGCCCACCTCTCGGCGCTGGCGAAAAAGGCCGACACGCTCGTCATGGAGGAGCGCGCCGGCGCCTTTCACCACCTCCTCGGCAATGGCGGTCACGACGACGAACGCTGGGCGCGCGTCGCGCGCGCCTTCGCCCGCATGAAAAAAGACTACCCCCGCTCGGCCTACACCCGATCCGCCGCCGAAAAGTACGCGGCCGCCGCCCGCCGTCCGCCGCCGCCCGAGGCCGTGGCCCTGCTGGCGCTCGCCCTGCTGGGACCGCTGGCCGCGTTCGGCCTCTGCATGTTCACAGCCTCACGCCGCCCGGTCCAGGGAGCAGCCAGCGAGATCCTTCCCTCGCCCGCCCCGCCTCCGCCGCCGTGCTCTGGCGCCTGACGCGCCCGCGCGACGCCGGGCCGATCGAGCGCGCCATCGAGGTGGAGACCACCGCCGCCCGCTGAGCGGCGGAGGACTTGCGTCGCGCAGGAGGCGGGAGCGTGAGCGACCGGCGTTGACTCGCGGCGGCGTGCCACCGCTGCGGTTCATGGTTCGCCGGGCCCCGTTCACGGCTTGCCGCCAACCGCCAACCGCGAACCACGAACTGCGAACTGCGAACCTCACGGGGGCGCGGCAATCCCCGTCGCTCACGCTCCCGGCTCCTGTTCAGGCTACGCCTCGTATTATCGGACGAGCACCGGAGCGCGAGTTTCGAGGTTGCATGCCCGGCCCGTCTTTTCTACAACACTAGGAATCAATTTCCGCGGGGGGGCCGTAGCTATGCAGTTTTCCATCGTTCGCCTCGTCGCCTTGGTCGCCGCTTGCGCCGGCCTGCTGGCGTGCGGCTGCGGGCCGATTCCGCTGCTTATCGGCGGGACGTGGGTGGGGGTGTCGGACGCGCTGAACGCGGGCGGTGGAACGGTGCTCCTCGGAGGCGAAAACACCCGGCCCGTCGTACAACTTGAGTCGCCGGCGCGCGTGGTTGGCGACGTGCCGGTCGCTTTCACCCTCGCCGACGCCAACTCTGATCCCCTCACCGTCACCGTCGAGTTTTCCACCGATGACGAAGCCACGTGGCGCGCGACCTCCGCGTCCGCCGGCAATACGTTCGACGCGGCGAACAACGCCGCGAAAACCGCCGTTTCCGACGCGAAAGGCCGTTCGTATACGTTTCTCTGGGACGCCGTGGCCGACCTTGCCGGCTCGCACGCCGTGAAGAACGTGAAGGTCCGCGTGGGGGCGGCTGATCCGGGGTTTCCGCCGGAGAGGAAAACGTCGCCCGCGTTCATCCACGGTAACGACCCGCCCGCGATCTCCGCCGATCCGCTCCCGCCTCAATCGGGCAACGTGGCTGTCACCTGCCGCCTGCTCGACTCGACGTCCGATCTCGTCTCCATCGACAATCCCGAGATCGACGTCGGAGATGGACTGGGTTTTCGCCCCGCCTCCCCCGCGACGGGTATCGTCACCACCAGTCTGCGCGCCGCGCCCGCGCCCAACGGCGAGCTCTGGACTTTCGTGTGGAATTCGAAACAGGAACAGGTGGCGGGTGGTATCTACCCCGCGGTTCAGTTCCGCCTCACGCCCAAAGACGCCTATGGCGCCGTCGGAGCCGCCCTCGTCGTCGGCCCCTTCTCTCTCGACACCACCAAGTACCTGCCGGTGGTCCTGTTTGAACCCGTGGCGAAAACATCGGGCGACGTGACCATCTCGTACAAACTGATTGACGCGGAAAGCAAGAAAGTGGACGTCGTCGCCGTTGACTACTCCGCTGACAACGGCGCGTCATGGAAAGCGGCGACCCCCGCATCCGCGCCGCTCTCTCCGCTCACGGATCTTGACTCTTCTCCGTCCGGCTCCACCCACGTATTCACCTGGAATGCCGTGGCCGACCTTGGGGGCACACTCCGAGTCAGGGGGCTGCGGGTGCGCGTCACGGCCAAGAACACCAGTGGAACCGCCCAGCCTCAGCAAACCGCCCTGTTCGATCACGGCAACGACCCGCCGAGCGCGAAGATCGACCCCGTCGCCCGGCGGTTTGATTTCGTCACTATCTCCTATTGGTTGAGCGATGCCGCCGCGGGAACGGCATCCATCGTGCCGGAGTATTCCACCGATCAGGGCGCGTCATGGAAGCCGGCCGCCGAGCGATCCGGCGCGGGAAGCGAAGGGAAGACGGCTCTCTCCACCAGCGCATCGCCGGGAACGAGGCACACCTTCGTATGGGACGCCGCAGCCGATCTCGGCGGAACGTCCACGAAGGCGGGGCTGCTCGTTCGCATCACGCCTTCATCCGAGGCCGCGGGCACGGGTGAGGCGGCGGGTCAACCGGCGGTGTCCACCTCGTTCACGTTCGGCAACACCAAGCCGGTGATCACGTTTCCGAGTTTGACCGGGACGAAATCGGGCGGCGTTCTTTTGCCGTTTTCCGTTCAAGACGCCGAGGCTGACCCCGTGTACGTCGATGTTCGTTTCTCGCTTGATGGCGGCGTTTCCTGGCTCGCGGCGAGGGAGTCGGCCGACATCATCACCGGAAAGCGCCTGCCCACGCAGGTAAGCGGGCAGAGTTATCTTTTCGTCTGGGATTCTCCCGCGCCGACCGACTCAACGAAACCCGACGCGCCGCAGGGCGTGGGCGTGGCCAACACAACGGTGAAGGTTCGCATTCAGGCTGTTGACTCGCCGGCCCCTGGCTCATCGCCGACGTTCGCGGCTCCGGGCGATGGATCGCTCGCGGCGGCGGAGCAGAAGGCCGACTTCACGGTGAACAACTCCGGTCTCTCTTCCTCCGCCGTGGTCATCGCGCCGTCCGGGGGGTTCCACCAGGGCACGATACCCATTCGGTTTCAACTCGCGGCTGATCCGAACTCCGAAGTGACGGCGCAGGTGGAGTACACCACGAACCCGACCGCGGCCGCGCCCGTCTGGAAGGTCGCGTCGCTCACCTCGGGGCCGGTCTGGAATCCCGCGACGAGCAAGTTTGAAAACGGCGTGGGCGTGAACGCGCTCAAGGCCAAAGACGGCCTGGGCGCCACTTTGAGCCACGACGTTTTCTGGGACACGCACGCCGACGGCCTGATCGGCGAGAAGGAAGTGCGCGTTCGCGTCACCCCCTGGACCACCTCGTTCGCGCTGGCCGGGCAGGGGGGCGAATCGAAGACCTTCGCCGTGCTCAACGGCGTGCTCGCCAACGAAACGTGGCGGTGGCGGGCAAGGGCGCCGATGCCGACGGCTCGCAGTGAACTGGGCGCCGCGACGGTGAACAATATCATCTATGCCATCGGCGGCCGGGTTGGTGATGGCAGCGTCAAGTCAGCGGTGGTCGAGGCATACGACCCGGCGACGAACTCGTGGACTACCAAACAGCCAATGCCCACGGCGCGAGACTCCCTGGCCGTCGTGCCGATGAACGGCAAGATCTACGCGATTGGAGGAAACGGCGGCGGCGTGGCCGCATCGTCGATCGTCGAAGAGTACGATCCGAGTAACAACACCTGGTCTGCCAAAGCGAACTTGCTCAGCGGGCGAAATCAGTTCACGGCCGTCTACGCCGGTGCAGGGAAGATTCTCGTGTGCGGCGGCGTCAACAGCACCAGTGCCGCGATGCGAGACGTCGAATTGTATGACCCCGTGACCGGGGGCGTTTCCAAGGCCAACTTGCCGATTGAGGTTTACGCGCATGCGTCGTTTGCTTCCGGAGATCGAGTCCTTGTCGTCGGCCGCAGGGCGGGAAGCCCCCTCTTCGTCGGCGATGTGTACGAATATGATCCGAATGCGAATTCCTGGTCGCAGAAACAAGCCATGCCCACGGCTCGCGGCTATCTAAGCGCCGCGGTGATTGGGGGCAAGGCGTTCGCCATCGGCGGGTGGGCGCCCGATTGGTCGCCGCTTCCCACCGTGGAGGCGTATGACTGGGCAGCGAACTCGTGGACTACCCATGCGCCACTGGGCAAGGCGCGGGCCGGCTTGGCCACCGCGGTAGTCAACGGGAAGATCTACGCGATTGGTGGAGTTAATTCGGGTGTGCAGTTGGACACCGTCGAAGAATACGGCCTCTCCCAGGACTTCGCAGCCGCAACCGCCAACGCCCCTTCGCCCTGGGCAACCAAGGCGCCGATGCAGACGGGTAGGTATCAACTCGCGGCTGCGGCGACGAACGGCGTGATTTATGCCATTGGCGGGTATAACAACTCCTCCGGACAAGTCGCCGCTGTGGAGGAATACAACCCCGCCAATAACAGTTGGGTCGCCAGGCAATCGCTGCCGGCCGGGCGGCAGGAGTTAGGCGCGGTGGCGGTTGGAGCAAAGGTATATGTAGTCGGTGGGGCTGTCGGGGCCACGTTGCCGGCCGCCATTCTCGAATACGATCCAGCGTCCAACACCTGGACCGAGAAGGAGGCGATGCCCGGCGGCGGGCGATACGCTCTCGGCGTGGCGCAGAGTGACCACTTGATTTACGCCATCGGCGGACCCTACGAGAATCGGGTCCAGCAGTACAACCCCCCGCCGGCGAACTCCTGGGCCCCGATGGCCGTGATGCCCACCAGCCGCGGCTATCTCACCGCTGCGAAGGTAGGGAGGAAAATATACGCCATCGGCGGCCGCAAAAGCGACGGTTTGGCCTTGACCACCGTCGAAGAATTGGATGCCCCCGGGAACACGTGGACCACGAAGGCGCCGATGCCCACGGCGCGGGGAAATCTCGCCGCGGAGGTTGGGAACGGCAAGGTTTATGTCTTTGGGGGGTGGTCCGACACCGCTCCCCTCGCGACCGTGGAGGAGTACGACCCGGTGACGAACACTTGGGCCTTCAAGACGGCCATGCCCACGGCGCGCGGGAATCTCGCCGCTGCTGTCGTGAACGACAGGGTCTATCTCCTTGGAGGGTCGGGGCTGACGGGGGCGGCAGGAACCACCGTCGAAGAATACACCCCCGCGTTGGACGTAGCGAACGGCACGGGCGTCTCTTCGCCCGGATGGCTCAAGCGCGCGCCGATGGTGACGGCGCGCGCCGGCTTGGGCGTGGCGGCGGCAGAAGGGAAAATCTACGCGGTTACTGGAGCAGGGGTTGGATATTCGCAGGCCGTTGAGCAATATGACCCCACGACCGACGCTTGGGCAACCAAGAAGTCTATTTCCACGGCACGCTATCGCCCCGGCGTCGCGGAACTGAATGGCATGGTCTACGTCATTGGGGGAGAGGTAGGCAGTAGCGGCAACTACACCAACACGGTGGAGGCATACAACGCGCTCACAGATTCATGGAACAACAGGAAGGACATGAGCGTGGCGCGTTATGGCTTGGCTGCGGTTTCGGTTGGCGGCAAGGTCTTTGCCATCGGGGGACAGAACGTAGCACGCGAGTGGGTCGGGATCGTGGAAGAATACGACCCGTCCACGGATAGCTGGACTAACAAGACGTCGATGAAAACCGGCCGAGCCGAGGTGGCGGCAGCCGTCGTCAACGGCAAGATATACGTCATGGGCGGGTGGAATGGCGCCACCTTGCCGGCTGTGGAGGAGTATGACCCTGCGACAGACATCTGGACCAACAAAAAGGGGTTGCCCAGAACCCTGAAGGCGCCCGCCGCTGCGGTGGTGCGCGGAAGGATATACGTCCTCGGCGGCCGGAGTGATGGTGGGAACGCGTTTCGGACGGCGGTCGAGGAATACGACCCCTCTACAGATTCGTGGACCGACAAGGCCCTCATGCCCACCGCGCGGGATTCGCTCGGGGCTGTGGCGGTGAACGGCAAGATCTACGTGATCGGCGGCGACAACGGCACCAACTTGGCGACCGTGGAGGAATACGATCCGGCCAGCGACGCGTGGTCCACCGTGTCGCAGATGGTCACCGGGCGGCGGTACATGGCGGCGGCCGTGGCGGACAAGAAGGTGTACACCTTGGGCGGCTATGGAAGCGGTTACTCCAATAACGTCGAGATTTTCAATCCGGCCGACGGCTCATGGAATGCAACCGTGATGCTGCCCGCGGGCGGGCGCTCCGGGCTCGGAGCCGCATCACTCGGCGGGGATGTCTACGCCATCGGTGGCTTCAACGGCTCCACGGCGATTGACACGGTGGAGAAGTACAACCCGAGCGCAAGCGCCTGGGCGTCGCCTCTTCCACCCGTCTTGCCCGCCGCGAGGAAAGACATGCCCGCCGCCGAGGTGAATGACCGTATCTACGTCATCGGTGGGTCGGACTCCAGCGGGTCTCTCGCGCTCGTTGAGGAATTCGACCCGACGGCCAATGGCGGGCAAGGCAGGTGGAGCACGAAAACCCCCATGCCCACGGCAAGGCAAGCTTTCCGCACGGCTGTGGTGAACGGCAAGATTTACGCCATGGGCGGCTACAATGGTTCGCAATCCGCGATTGCCGCCGGCGCCGCCAGTCGTGTCGCCACGGTTGAGGAATTCGACCCGACGGGCAACGGCGGCGCGGGCGCGTGGACCGTCAAGGCGTCCATGCCCACGGCGCGCGAACACCTCGCCGCAGCCGCGGCGAACGGCAGGGTCTACGCCATCGGGGGATCCGACGGCTCTCGCGCTCTCGCTACAGTCGAAATGTATGACCCCGTGGCGAACGCATGGACACCGCGGCCGGCCTTGCGCGTGGCGCGAATGGGGCACGCGGCCGCCGCCACCAGCGGGAAAATATACGTCTTCGGCGGTTTCAACTACTGGGGTTACGACAACACGTCGAACTTCGACAGCGTGGAAGTTCTCGACCCCGCCCCGTGCCCGGCCATGCCCGCCGCGCTCTCAAACAAGGACGGAGTCGGGGTCGCCGTGGCCATCGGCCTCTCGCACGCCGCCGCCTGCGCCGACGACACGGGCGTCTGGTTCGCCGGCGGGTTCAGCGGAGCCGACCCCGGGGTGGCGCAAACCGCCGTCTATCGCTACAACCTGCTTGACGGAACGCTCTCCTCCACCGGCGTGCTGACGCCGACCTCACCCTACCGCGCGAACACCTGGGCCAAGAAGAGCGACCTTTCAGCCCCCGGCCCCGGCGCGCGCGGTGGGCTGGCGCTTCTGTCGTCGGGCGGAAACCTCTACGCCGTCGGCGGCGCGACCGCGCGGGACGGAACGGGCGCGACGGGCGCCGTGGATGTCTACAACGTGTCCGGTAACAACTGGTCCGCCGGAGCCGCCCTGCCCACCGCGCGGGGCTTCTTCGGCTTCGCCGTGTCGGGCGGCAAAGGCTACGCCATCGGCGGGAAGACGGGCGCGCTCCCCGCGGACGTGACCGGCGCCGTGGAAGAACTCGACCCAGCCGCCAACGCCGGCGCGGGGGCGTGGGTGGTTAAAACGTCAATGCCCACGCCGCGCGCCTACGTCGCCTCTTCCGCCGGCGTCGGGCTGGGCGGCGAGGCGGTGATCTACTGCGCCGGCGGCAAGGACACCGTGGGCGCGATCAGCCCCAAAGTCGAACGCTTCAACCCCGCGACGAACGCCTGGTCCGTGGTCGCCGACCTCCCAGCCGCGCTCTTTGACGGCGCGCTTTCCACCGCCGGCGGCGGTCTTTTCTTCATCGGCGGACGCGACGGCGCCGGCCCGGTGAAGACGGTCTATCAGTACAACGTCGATTCCGACACGTGGCAGCGGCGCGCCGATCTTGAAACCGCCCTCTCCGCCGCCGCGTACGCCACGGGGAAGTGGGGCACGTTCATCACGGGCGGCGTCAGCAAGGCCGACGGAACGCTCTCGTCCGATCACCTTTTGTTCAACGCGCGGTAGCGCCTTCTCCGCTCGGGCGGCCCGCTTTCTCTCGGTTGCCGGTCGACGTCACTTCACAAGCCATCGACAGCAGGCTCTTCTTACCCCTCCCGGTCCAGCCAGCCCCACTTGTCGTCCAGGTCGCCGTGCACGATGCCCAGGAAGCGGTTCTGCACGCGCGTGGTCACCGGTCCGCGCTTTCCCCCGCCGATGGGGATGCGGTCCACGCTGCGAACCGGCGTGATCTCGGCGGCGGTGCCGCAGCAGAAGATTTCGTCGGCGGCGTAGAGCGCCTCGCGGGGGAAGGACTCTTCGCGCACCTCGAACCCCTCGTCGCGCGCGATGCGGATGACACAGTCGCGGGTGACCCCTTGCAGGATCGATGAGCCTCCCGGCGGCGTGCGGAGCACCTGGTCTTTCACCGTGAAGACGTTCTCGCCCGACCCTTCCGACACCAGGCCGTACTGGTCGAGCGCGATCCCCTCGTGGAAGCCGGCGAGCACGGCCTCCATCTTGATGAGTTGCGACGAGAGGTAGTTCCCCCCCGCCTTCGCCTGGCTGGGCATGGTGTCCGGCGCGAGGCGGCGCCAGGAGGAGACGCCGACGTCCACCCCCTTCTCCAGGGCGTCCGGCCCCAGGTAGGCGCCCCACTCCCACGCCAGGATGGCCGTGTGGACCTTGGACTTCAGGCCGTTCACGCCCATCGCCCCTTCCCCGCGGTAGACCAGCGGGCGCAGGTAGCAGGCCGGGAAGTTGTTGGCCTTCACCACGTCGCGGCACGCCTGGGCGAGGCGGTCGGTGGCGTGGCCCGTCTCCATGCGATAGATCGCGGCCGAAACCCGCAACCGTTCCAGGTGCTCCCGCAACCGGAAGATGCGCGGCCGGCCGCGCACCTGGTAGCAGCGAATTCCCTCGAACACGCTGGAGCCGTAGTGCAGCACGTGCGCGCTGAGATGGACGGCGCCCTCGGCCCAGTCGGCGATGCGCCCGTCCAGCCACAGTTTCTTCGCGAAAGGCTCGTTCATCGGAGTCCCCCTGAGAGCCTCTTTCGATCCCGTCCAGCATTGTCAACGACGGCGGGCGGCTGATAAAGCGGTTGTCGGTTTTCCGGCGGCGGTTTCCGGGCTATCGTATCGAGACGAGGGCCGGTTCCAGGCTGGCCGGCGGCATGGTTTCCCCGGACACGGAATTCACCATCGAGATTGGCGCGCCGGCCGCGCGGGTCTGGCGCGCGTTGACTGATCTTCACGAACTCCGCCGCTGGCGGGCGCCGCAACTAGTCCACTTCAACGCGCGGCCTGGGGGAACCTGGTTCCTGGCGCGGAGCGGCGGGCTGACCAGCGAGGTGGAAACGGGCGAGGTGCTGGTGGCCGAGCCTCCGCTTCGTCTGCGCCACACGTGGGCCACCACCCGGCTCGCGGGCCACACCGCGGAGACCGAGTTCACGCTGACCCCCTCGGCCGATGGCGCCTCGGCGCTGGTGCGGGTGGCGGTGGCGGATTTCGGTTTCTCGTCGTTTCCGCCGCGCGTGGCGAACCTGTTTCTCCACGAACTCCACCGCGTCCGGCCGAAGATGCTGGCGCGGCTCAAGCGGTGGTGCGAGGAGGGGTTCGAGACCGTCGCCTGATTACTTCGTCGCGTGGGCAAGCACGGGGCGCGGGACGCGGGACGCGAGGGCGGCGTCCGGTCAGCGGATGTAGCGCGCGGCCCAGGCGCGGACGCGCTCGCCGTTGAGCACGTGAAACCGCCGCATGCGGCGCACTTTCTGGGGGCTGAAGGCCGAGAGCGGAACGTACACCAGATGCCCCGCCGCCTCCCGCGCGAAGCGGCGCATGCGTTCGGTGGGCGGGCGCCGGGCGACGTAGGCGGTGTATTTCTCGCCGCCGTGGAAGAGGCCGGCGAGCACCAGCCGCTCCATTCCCGTGCGGGCCTCGGCGAAACGACGGTCGCGCCACACTTCGGGCACGTGGCGCGGGGGGAAGAGGAAGAGACAGCCGCCGTAGAGCGCGCGGCAGATGCCGGGGCCGATGGGGTCATTGCGGAAGTCGGTGGCGTAGAAGGCCAGGGTGGACTCGTTCTCATGCTCCGCCCACCAGGTGAGCCGCCAAGGGAAGCGGCCGTCTTCGCGGTCATCTTCGAAGATCATCACCACCGCCCCCACCTTGCCGCGCACCGGCGGCTCCTCCTTCACGAACACTTTGTTGCCCAGGTGGCGGTGGCGCATGGTCTCGCGGATGGCCAGGCCATCTTTCATCGAGGCCACGAACTCCTCGGTGCGGGTGTTGAGCAGCCCGGCCATGTGCAACGCCCGCTCGCGAACGCGGCCGGCGAAGTTCTCAATCTCCACGTCTTCCGGCGGCCAGGAGCAACTGGTGAGCGGGTTCCAGGCGCGGCGGTACTGTTCGCGCAGCCGCTTGCCCGGCTTGCGCTCCAGGCGGAGGCGTTTCCATTCTTTCGCCAGCCCGGAGAGACGTTTCTTGACGGGCGCGGCCCCGTCTTCCAGGCGGACGGCGCGGTCGGTCATGCGCAGCGTGGGGTGTTGGGCGTCGGGGTTGAGGAAGGGGTAGTACTTGGCGGTTTCGAGCACCTTCACGGCGTAGTCGTTGCCGGCCACTCCCCGCGCGGCCACGGCCAGTTCCCACAGCGAGGGCGAGAGCCGGCGCGAGAGGAGGCAGAGGTTACGCACGTAGTGCAGCATCAGTTGAAGGGTCTTGGTGGGAATACGGTCCTCTTCCTCGGGCCAGGCCTCGTGGTATTCGTCGCGGGCGGCCAGGAGGAGCGACTTGAGCGTGTCGGTCTTGGCGAACTCGTCCAGCGCGATGGAGGCGCGGTGGCGTTCGTACTGGTAGGCGACGTAGGGCAACTCTCCGAGGATGTAGTAGAGGGAATCGGGATGGGGCGCGAAGGTGCGCACCTGGAACGGCGCGGGCGCGGGTTCAAGGTCGTCCACGGGGGTCCGCGCCGCGTAATGGCGCCGGATGCCGCGCAGGTGGTTCATGCCCACCACGCAGAGGATGCGCCGGTGGCGCGCCCGCAGCGCCCGGAGCCGCGCCGCCATGAAGCGGTCACGCAGGTCGCCCTGGGATTCGGCGGGGAAGCCGGGCAGCGCCGGCTCCACGGCGCGGTAATAGCGAGCCAGCCCCAGCGTCCGCGCGGCCTGCTCGTCGGGCAACACCAGGTCCTCGGTGCGGAAGTCGGTCACCTCCAGATCGATGAACTCCATCCGCCGCCGCTCCGGCGCGGCCAAGCGAACGGCCTCGATGATCGAGTCGCAGGGGTCGATGGGCACGTAGACGTGATCGCCCTCTAACTCCTGCGCCAGCACGACGTGGATGGACGGCAACAGCGCCGCAGCCTCCACCACCGCCGGGCCGAGGGAGTCGGGCAGTTCGACGGCGACGCAGTCGAAGTTCTCTTCCAGGAAGAGGCGCCGGGTCTCCACCGCGAAGAGGGAACGCCCGTGGATCGAAGGCACGAAGGTGATGCCGTCGATCTCGATCCGCGAACTCGAATCCGTGGAGTCGTCCGCCATGTCCGCGCCTTTTCGCGTGCTACCCCACCGCCTTCGCCGCCCGCTCGTCGGCGCCGGGCGCGGGGCGGCAGTAGAGCGCGCGCTCTTTCTTGAACACCACGATCAGCCCCAGCCGCTCGGCGTTCGGCGGGAAGTAGGAGGCCAGGTTGCCGCCCAGCGCCCACGCGCGCAGGAAGGCCTCGGCGGTGCCGGCGTCCGGCAACCGCTCCTCCGGCGCCGGGGCCAGGCGCATCTCGCCCGCCTCCCGCACGGCGGCGGCGAAGGCCGCGAGCAACTCCCCGCCGTTCTGGAAGACCACGTTCCCCTGGTGCGTGGCCTCCGGCTTCCGGTGGCGGTAGCCGGTGAAGCAGTGGATGTCGCCGTCGACGCAGCGAACCAGGAAGGGGTTGCCGACGCCGGGCGTGGCGTACTCACCGTCGACCAGGGCCGGGTTCAGGTCCATGACGAAATCTCGGTCACCGCCGGCGCGTCGCGGCTGGGAGACCGGCGCAACGGCGCGGCGGCCGTCGGGGTGGAGGTCGCCGCCATCGGGGCCAGGGCTGGCCGCGAATCGGCCACGATCTCCCCGAACAGCGTGAGCGGAGTGGCGGAGACGATCCGCACCGTGGCCAGCCGCCCGGCGAGATCGGGGCGGGGGTCGAACACCACAATCCGGTTGGTCCGCGTGCGCCCGGTCCAGCGGGCGGGCGTCGTCTTGCTTGGCCCCTCGACCAGCACCTCCTCGGTCGTGCCGACGGCCTCACGGTTGATCTCGGCGTTGATCCGTTCCTGGATGTCGAGCAGGGCGTTGTTGCGCCGTTTTTTCTCGGCCAGCGCCACGTCGTCGCGCAGGCGAAAGGCCGCGGTGCGCTCGCGCGGGGAGTACTTGAAGATGAAGGTGGTCTGGAAGCGCACCGCCTCCATGACGGCCGCGGTGCGCTCGAACTCCTCCTCCGTCTCACCGGGGAAGCCCACGATCACGTCGGTGGCCAGCGCCAGGCCCGGAACCCCCTCGCGCACCCGCGCGACCAGGTCGAGATACTCCTCGATCGTGTACCGCCGCTTCATCGCCTCCAGCACCCGATTGGCGCCAGCCTGAAACGGAAAGTGCAGGTATTCGCACACCGACGGCAGGTCGCGCATGGCCGCGATCATCTCCGCCGTCACGAAGTTCGGGTGGCTGGTGACGAACCGCAGCCGCTCCAGCCCGGCCACGGCGTCCACCCGCGCCAGCAGGTCGGCGAAGCGCGCGCCCGCCTCGCCGTGCACGCCGTAGGAGTTCACGGTCTGCCCCAGCAGCGTCACTTCCCGCACGCCGTCGTCCACCAGCCGCCGGACCTCCTCGACGATGGCGGCGGGCGGGCGCGAGACTTCCGGCCCGCGCGTGCGCGGCACCACGCAGTAGGAGCAGGAGAGGTTGCAGCCGCGCATCACGCTGACGAAGGCCCGGTAGGGGTCGGGCCGGACGGCCGGGTCGCGCTCCACCGCCAGGGAGGCCAGGAGGTCGGTCGCGACCTGGTGGCGGCGGCCGCGTTGCACGTCGCGGAGCAGTTCAGGGACGCGAGCCAGTTCGCTCGTGCCGCAGACGAAGTCCACGTGGGGCATGCGGTGAAAGAGGTCGGCACGCTCCTTCTGGGCCATGCATCCGAGCACGCCGATGACCAGGCCCGGCCGCTCCGCGCGAGCCGCGGAGAGCGCGCCGAGGCGGGAGTAGACCTTGTTTTCCACGTCGTGGCGCACGGAGCAGGAGTTAAAGAGCGCCACGTCGGCCTCGCCCGGACTCTCCACCAGCGTGTATCCTTCCCGGAGCAACTGGGAGAGGACGATCTCCGAGTCCAGGAAGTTCATCTGGCAGCCCTGGGTGAAGAGGTAGAGGCGGCGCATGGTTCACGGGGCGCCGCACGGTGGCAAGCGTGCCGCGGCGCCACCCGCAACTGTACGATCGAACCGGCCCAGACGCCACCTTCGCGCGGCCAGGCAGGACGGACACGAGATGGGGTCACCGCCGGCAAGATGGGGTTCCCCGCGTGGCGCGCTGGTTGCCGGCTTGAGCGCCACCAAATCAAGCGATTCACGAGTGCGGTTAGTGCATTGACTCCGGTGGTGTGAAAAGTCTATGATGAGGAGAGTTAACTAGGGAAAGGTCGATCACGCGGGATCGGCCAGTTCTTCCCGTAGGCTGCCAGGGTGTTTCAAGATGGCGGGACAGGGTGACGTGCTTTTCGGCCGGCTCGCGGTCGAGAAAATGTTCTGCTCCGAAGAGCAGGTGCGGGAGGCGCTGGCGGCGCAGAGCGAGGGGAACGGCTCGCCGCGCCTGGGCGACATCCTGATTGAGCGCGGGTATCTATCGCCCGCGCAGCGCGAGCGGGTGCTCGCCGCGCAGGAGGCTGAGGCCTTCAATGAGACGAACGGTCTGTTCGGCCACCTCGCCGTGAAAAACGGCTTGGCGCGGCAGGAGCACGTGGACGAGTGCCTGGCGCTCCAGAAGCGGATGTTCCCGGCGAAGAAGGCCGCGACGCCACATCTCGGTGAATTGCTGGTGGAGCGCGGGTATATGAGCGCCCCCGACAGCCGCGCGGTGCTGCGGGCGCAGGAGCGGCTGGCGGCGAAGCGGGCCGAGGCGAGTCGCGCGGCGCTGTTGGGAAAACCGCGGCCCCAGCGGACGGAGGGGGCGGGGACGTCGGGCGTGCGGATGGCGCGCCCGGTGCCCAAGCCGGACGAGGTCCAGCGGATGTCGGCGACGGGGTTTTTCGAGGCCCCGACCGGCGTGCCGCGCGAGGATCGCGAGGATCGCCGGTTCTCGCGCCTCGCGGTCGAACGGGGTCTGGTGACCAAGGAGCAGGTGGAGCAGGTGTGCGTCATCCAGCGCGGACTGCTGGCGAAGGGGAAGAACGTGCGGTTCGGCGTGCTCTGCACGGCCAAGGGGCTGTTGAGCCTCGACCAGGTGAAGTCGCTGATGGCGGAGGTGACGGCGGCGGAGGCCTCGGCGATCGCCTCCAGTTCCGCGCTTGGTCTGGTGGGGGCGTCGTCGGCCGCGGCCACGCGCCACGCGCCGGACGCGGCGGGTTCGGCGGACGCGACGGTGATCTCGCCGCCGCCAGCGCCGCCGCCGGTTCCCGGGGCGCCGGCGGGGGGCGCCATCACGTGCGTTTTCTGTGGGGCGGGCTATCCGCTGAATGGTCGCGCGCCCGGCGACGTTTTCAGCTGCTCCGGGTGCGGCGCGCAGATCACCGTGCCGGGCGCGGGGGCGCCGGCCACGCCCACGCTGCCGGCGCTGGAGGAGAAGATGGCGCTGGCCGCCGGCACGGAGGCTGACGACGACGATTTCGGCGGGAACTTCGACAACGACTCCGCGCGGTGGATGAAGGTCGATTTGAGCGAGAAGGCGGAGGTTCCCCCGCCGCTTCCTGGGGAGGGATCGGGGGGAAACGGGGCGAAGAAGGCCTCGATCTCGGCGGACGGCACGGTGGTGACCATGCCGCCGGAGGCGGTGGAGGAGAAGTGGGAGGATTTCGACGACGCCGGGGGCGACACGGTGGCGGCGCCGGTGGCGGATGGCGCGCCGGTGACGGGGTCGTCGTCGAACGCCACGGTGGTGCTGGGGGACCCGGCGGAAAGCGGGGCGTCGGCGGGGTCCACGGTGGTGGCCGGGCTGGGTGGCTCCGCCGTGACGATTCTGTTTGACACGCCGGGGACGGTGGCGGGGCCGGACGGCCAGCGGACGGTGGCGACGGCCGGCGCGGGCGGGACGGCGGCGGTGGCGGTGGCGCCGGAGAAGAAGAAGCCGGAGATTTTCATTCCGCGGGCGCCCAAGGACGGCAAGCGGATCGGGGAGTACACCATTTTGCGGGAGTTGGGGCGCGGCGCGATGGGGGTGGTGTACGAGGCCGTGCAGGAGGGGCTGGGCCGGCGGGTGGCGCTGAAGATTCTGCCGGCGAACCTGTCGACCAACGAGAAGATCATCGAGCGGTTCCGGCGGGAGGCGGCCTCGGTGGCCAAGTTGAAGCATGAGCACATCATCCCGGTGTACGGGATGGGAGAAGAAGAGGGGACGCACTATTTCGCGATGGAGTTCGTGGACGGGCGCTCGCTGGAAGACGTGATCAGCAAGGAGCGGCTGGACCTGAAGACCGGCGTGCAGATGATGATCCAGGCGGCCGACGCGCTGGCGTACGCGCACGGCAAGGGGGTGGTGCACCGCGACATCAAGCCGGCCAACCTGATGGTGACGTGGGCCGAGAACAAGGTGATGGTGGCCGACTTCGGCCTGGCGCGGGAGGAGGAGCAGGCCTCCATGACCCGTTCCGGGCAGATCATGGGTTCGCCGGCCTACATGCCGCCGGAGCAGGCGATGGGGTCGAAGGGGCTGGTGGGGCCGTGGTCCGACCAGTACTCGCTTGGCACCACGATGTATGAGTTATTCACGCTGACGCGGGCCTTCCCCGGCGAGGACATCCACGAAGTGATCCGCGACGTGATCGAGAAGGAGCCGGTTCCGCCGCGGCGGGCCAACGAGAAGGTTCCGCGCGACCTTGAGACCATCATTCTCAAGGCGATGGAGAAGGTGAAGGAGAAGCGCTACGTCGACTGCGGCGTTTTGGCGCAGGACCTGCGCGCGTTTCTGGAGGGCGACCCGATCTCGGCCAAGCCCATCACCTTCGCCGAGAGGATTTACCGCAAACTCAAGAAGCACAAGGCCATCACGGCCATCTCCACCGCGGCCGTTCTGGTGCTGGGAAGCGGCGGGGCGTACGTGTGGGTGAGCGCTCGCAACCAGGCGCTGGAGGTGCGGCGCGAGGTGAACAAACTGCTGGCTGACGCCGGGGACTGCGTCGCCACCCACGCGCGGCTGCAGCAGGAGATGGAGGCCAACAAGGCCGCCTGGGACTTCCCGCAGAAGATCAACGCGGCCGAAGACCAGGCCGCGGCGCTGAACGATGCCAAAACGGCGCTCACCACCGCGGCCGGCAAGGAGAAGGACAACGAGGAGGTGAAGCGCCAGGCGGACTACGTGCGCGACGAGATTATCCGGGTGGACACCAACCTGAACAGCCTGAAAGAGCAGCTGGCGAAGGCGCGGGACGAGCGGGAGCAGCGCGCCAAGTCCAACGCCTTCGTGAGCGAAGCCGAGAAGTCCCTCGCGGTGGACACGCTCGACGACGTGGAAAAGGCGCGCAACCTGGTGCGCAACGCCCTCGTGGTCTGGGCCGAGAACCCCAAGGCCCTGACGCTCCGCGAACAGGTCGAAACCCGCTACAAGGCGCTGGAGGAGGAGTCGCGGTTGAAGGAGGCGCGGGCCAAGGCCAAGGCGCGGTACGACGCTGGCCTGATTCCCTTCGCCAGCGCGAAGGAGAGCCTGGATCACGGCGAACCCAGCCTGGCGGAGGCCGCGGAGATCAACAACAACTTCCGGACGGCGGTGTCGGAGTTCGACGTGGCGCTCTCCATTTTTCCGCGCGACATCGACGCCGGCGAACGCATGTACCTCTGCCACTACCTTCGCGCCCAGATGTACTCCCGGCTGCACCGGTTCGACCTCGCCGACGAAATGGTCCTGAGCGCCGACAGCACCTTGCGCAAGATCGACAACCTGCGGGAGGAGGTAAACAAGGCCGCGGTCGAGGCAAAACCCGGGGAACCGGAGGCGGCCAAGCCCCGGTCCGAGGCGGAGAAGGCCAAGGCCGAAGAGGAAGGCGCCTTCCGCGACCAGCTCAACGCCCTCGCGGAACGGATGCGCGGGGAGATCGCCCAACTGAAGGAGACGGTTCAGCGCGACCGCAACTACAACGAGATCTACAAGGCGGCGTTGGACGAAGCCAAGGACATGGAGGCCAAGGGAAACTGGGACGCTGGCCGCCACGCGCTGACTCGCGCCCGCAAGGTGGCCGCCAAGGAGGACGTCGCGGCCATCGACCGCCAAGCGCGCTCCATCGAGAAAAGCGAGAAGGAACGAGAAGCTGAGATCGCCGAGAAAACCGCCGACTGGGACAAGGCCGCCGGCCTCTACCGCAAGGCCAAAGGGTTCGTGG
>JACQVU010000336.1 GCA_016209585.1 Planctomycetota bacterium | reverse complement strand
CTTCACCTGGATGAGCCGGGCGACGATGGAGACGGCGATCTCCTCCGACGTGCGCGAGCCGACGTCGACGCCGATGGGCGTCTCCCCGCGCGCGAGGGCGGCTTGAACTCCTGGTGGTTGACGGGGTTTGGCGGAACGGCGTCTCCCCGCGCGCGAGGGCGGCTTGCCGTCCGCCCCTGGTCGATGCGCCTGCACCCCGGCGTCTCCCCGCGCGCGAGGGCGGCTTGGATGCCCTTCGCGCTTGGCGGACGGGCTTTTACGGCAGCGCCATCACCCGCGCGAGCCGCCTGGCGAACAGGCGCTCGCCCAGGCGCAGGCCGAACCACAACCAAATCGGATAGGTGGCGAAGATGAACCCTCCCAGGAGCGTCGTGAGGAGCGAAGGGTCGCGCCACTCGAAACCGAACACCCCCGAGTTGATAACGAAGTCCCGGCCGCACTCCGCCCCCAAGCGGCGATACATCCAGGCCAGGCGCGGGTCGGGATCGCCCGGAGGACCGTCCAGGTAGAGCGCGGTGGAGATGCCCCAGAACGCCGCCAGCGTGACCACCACGAACAACCCGCGCGCCACCCGGTAGCGCCGCTCGCCCGGTATGGCCAGCGCCGCCGCCACGCCGACGAACCCCACGCCGAAGAGCAGGAGCAGCGGCGCGTCAACCAGCCAACTGGCCAGGACGGTGGAGGCGCAGAAAGAAACCGTGGCGGTCATGGCATCATTCTATCCTCAATCCCGCCCGGCGGCCCACTCCCGGTCGGGCACGAGGGCGTCAGCCGCCGGTGGCTCCGGGATGGGCGCGGCTGAGAGCGGACGCCGGCCCTCGGCCTGGGGGGCGAACTGAAGTTCATACAGTTTGCGGTAGATTCCACGCCGCGCCAGCAATTGCTGGTGCGTGCCCGTTTCGGCGATCTGCCCGTGGTGCAGCACGATGAGGCGATCACACCGCTGCACCGTCGAGAGCCGGTGGGCGATGATGATCGACGTGCGTCCGTTCGTCACCCGCGCCGTGGCCTCCTGGATCTGCCGCTCCGCCCGGCTGTCGATGTTGCTGGTGGCCTCGTCCAGCACCAGGATGGGCGGAGCGCGCAGGATCGCCCGCGCGAAGCCGATGAGTTGCCGCTGGCCGGCGGAGAGCGTCACCCCGCCTTCCATCACCGGCTCGTCGTACCCGCGCGGCAGGCGGGAGATGAAGTCGTGCGCCCCGGCCAGGCGCGCGGCCTGCTCCACGGCCGCGTGGGGGTAGGCGTCGCCGAGGGCGATGTTGCCCCGGATGTCGCCGGCGAACAGGAAGACGTCCTGGTGCACCACGGTGATCTGCCGCCGCAGATCGTCGGGGTGCCACTGGCGCAGGTCGCGGCCGTCGAGCAGCACGGCGCCGGAGTCCAGGTCGTAGAAGCGCGTCAACAGCGTGATGATGGTGCTCTTGCCGGCGCCGGTGTGGCCCACCAGCGCCACGGATTCGCCCGGCCGGACGGCGAACGAGACGCCGCGCAGCACCTCCTCGCCCTTCACGTACGAGAAGCGCGCGTCGCGGAACTCGATCTCGCCGCGCGCCTCCCTCGGCGCGGCGGGAAGCCGCGGCGTCGCCAGCGCCGGGTCCGGGGGATCGTCCATGATGCGGAAGATGCGGTCGGCCGACGCCATGGCCGTCTGCAGAATGTTGTATTTTTCGGCCAGGTCCTGCAGCGGCTCCACCATCATCGACACCAGGAAGAAGAACTGGGTGAAGACCCCCAAAGACACCTCCCCCCGGAGCACGGCCAGGCCCACCACGCCGATGACGATCGAGCGGCCCACCGCCGTCAGGATCGAGAACGAGGGCTGGAAGAGCGCGTAGACCGTGACCGATTTCAGGTTGTAGCGCAGCAGGAGGTCGTTGCGCTCTTCGTAGCCCCGGCGCGAGACCGGCTCGCGCGCGAAGGCCTGCACCACCCGGACGCCGTTCACGTTCTCCGCCATGTAGGCGTTGAGGATGGAGCGCTGCCGCGCCACGTCGCGGTAGGCCCGGCGCGCGAAATACCGGAACACCCAGGTGACCGTCACCAGCGCCGGCAGCACCAAGAGGGCGATCAGCCCCAGGCGCGGGTGGGTGACCACCAGCATCACGGAGATGCCGAGGATGAGACAGACGTCCATGAACACCGTGACCAGCCCGGCCGAGAACATCTCGGTGAGACTGTCCACGTCGAACGCCAGTCGCGTCACCAGCCGGCCGACCGGCTGACGATTGAAGAAAGCCAGGGGCATGCGTTGCAGCCGCCGGAAGAGGTGCATGCGCACGTCGTAGATCACGCGTTGTCCCAGCACCTGCAGGAGATAGGTCTGGAGCCAGGTGTTGACGAAGCGCAGCAGTTCGAAGCCCACGTAACAGAGGGCCAGGGCGCGGTGGTCGAGGAAGGGGGCGATGATCCGCTCCCGCGCGCCAGCCGAGGGCGCCAGGCGGTCGATGATCTGCCCCACCAGCGCCGGCATGGCCAGCGAGAACGCCGTGGCGAAGAGCACCAGCGCGAACGCGAACGCGGCCAGCCGCGCGTGGGGCCGGGCGTACAAAAGGAGCCGCACGAAGATGTGGCGGTCGAACTTGCCCTCCAGCAGGAGGTCGTCGTCGAAATAACTACCCGCCATCGGACTCCATCTCACGTTCCAGCATCTGGTGCCGGTAGGTCTGGGCGTACCATCCGCCGAGGGCCATGAGTTCCTCGTGGGTGCCGCGCTCGACGATGCGCCCCTCTTCCAGGACGCAGATGAAGTCGGCGTGCCGCACGGTGGACATGCGATGGGCGATGAAGAGACAGGTGCGATCCGAAAGCACCTGGCGCAGGCCGGAGAGAATCTGCTCCTCGGTCCGGGTGTCGACCGACGAGAGGCAGTCGTCGAGGATCAGGATGCGCGGGGCCAGGATGACCGCCCGCGCCAAGGCCAGACGCTGCCTCTGCCCGCCGGACAGGTTGACGCCGCGCTCGCCCAGCAGCGTCGCGTAGCCGTGCTGGAAGCCGGCGATGTCTTCCTCCAGTCCGGCCACGCGGGCCGCGGCCGCGGCCTGTTCCCGGGTGAACGACGCCAGCCCCAGCGCGATGTTCTCCTCGATGCTCTGGGAGAAAAGAAAGGTGTTCTGCGGCACGAAGCCGATGGCGCGCCGCAGCGTGCGCAGCGAGTAGCGGCGCACGTCGTGGCCGTCCACCAGCACCTGGCCCTCCGGGGCCTCGTAGAACCGCGCCACCAGCGAGGCCAGCGCCGTCTTGCCCGCGCCCACCTCGCCCACCAGCGCCACGGTCTTCCCGCGGGGCGCCGTCAGGTTCACGCCGCGCAGCGCCGGCGTCGCCGCGCCGGGGTAGGTGAAGGTCAGGTTGCGGAACTCGATCTCCCCCTCCACCCGCGCCGGCGCGACTCCGGCGGATGGCGACTCCGGTGGATCCGCGATCGCGGCCCGCTGGTCCACCACCTCCCGGAACCGCTCGTAGGAGGCCAGCCCGCGCTGGTAGAGCGACATCGTCCATCCCAGGCCGGTCATCGGCCCGGTGAGCATCTGCGTCAGCATGAAGAGTTGCAGGAAGTCCCCGGCCGTCACCCGGCCGCCGGCCAGGGCGTCGCCCCCGAAGAGCATGAGCAGGAAGACCTCGGCGCTCACCACGAACGTCAACACCGGCGTGAAGAGCGCCTGCGCGCGGGCCAGCGACACGTACAGGTTCACCGACCTGGTCGCCAGGGCGTCGAAGTCGCGCACCTCGTTCTCCTGCTGCACGAAACTCTTCACCACCTTCATCCCCGCCATGCCCTCTTGCGCCCGCGCCGCGATCTCCGCCAACTGCTCCTGGCAGAGCATGAACCGCCGGTGCACCCGCTGGCCCAGCCGGTTGGTCAACAGGGGAATGAAGGGCAGCGGCGCCATGAGCAGCAACGCCAGCCGCGTGTCGATGCGGAACATCACCGGCGGCACCATCAGGAAATAGAGGATGGTGTCGACGATGAGCAGGATGCCGATGCCCAGGAAGAGCCGGACGGCCTCCACGTCGCTGGTGGCCACCGACAGCAGCGCGCCGGTGCGGTTCTTGTCGAAGTAGCCGTGGTCCAGCGTCAACAGGTGGGAAAAGAGGCGCGCCCGCAGATCGCGCGCGATGCGCTGCGAAGTCTTCACGAAACCCCACCGCCAGAGAAAACGAAACCCCCCCTGCGCGACGATCAGCAGCGTGAAGGCCACGGCCAGCACCAGCAGCGGGCGCCAGCCGGTGGCCTGGGCGGCGCGCGCGAAGAGGCCGCTGACACCCTCCGCCGCCTCGCCGCTGACGGTCGCCAGCGCCGAGCCGCCCGACTCCTGCCCCGCGATGAGGTTGACGGCGTCGCGCAGGGCGAACGTGGAAAGCAACTGCGCCCCGTTGGTCCCCACCACCGCCAGGCTGCCGACGCAGTAGAGCGGCCAGTAAGGCCCCACGTGCCGCAACATCTCGCGTGCGTTCACCGCCACCGGCGACCCCCAGCCCGGCGAAAGAGGAAGCGCCCCGCCGGATCGCGCAAGGGGGCGGATTATAGCGGGCCGGGTCGCCCGTTGTCAGTCAATCGTCTCACGTCCCGTGACGGGATCTATCTGCAACCTTGACAATCTTGTGCGTCGTCCCTCGTCGCGAAGTCGCGTTTGTGGTACACTCCCTCGCCGGTTTCACCGCCAAATCACTCGCCGGAGGCCGCCCCCATGCGTCGGCCATTCGTCCTTCTGATCGCGTTAACCTGCTGCCTCGCCGGCATCGCGGCGGGGTGCGACGCCGCGCCGGGAACAGGAACCGGAAGCGTGAGCGACAGGCAGGCGCGGCCCTCGCTTGGCGCCCGCGCCGCGCCCGCCCGCGAGAGGACGCGGCAATGGGACCGATGGGACGAATATGACGTATGGCGCCCCGCCCGCGCGTGAGGAGGCGCCGCGCCCGACCCGTCGCTCACGCTCCGGGTTCCTGTCCGCGCCCGCGCGCGGAAGAGAGCCTCCCCATCTCCCCGTCTCCCCATGCGCGTGCGTTCCGTTCCCCTCGGCGTCGCCGCGCTGGCCGCGGCTGGGGGGTTTATCGGGCTTTGGTTTGCCTCGCGCTCGCTCCAGGAGACCGAGGCGGAGCGCAGCCGGCCAAGCCCCGTGTCGCGTGTGGGCGAGCCGGCGCCCGCGCCCGTGCCCGATGCCGCGCTCATCGACAAATTGCGCCGGGAGGCTGAGCAGCGAGAAGTCGAGCGCCAGGAGGCTGAGCGCAAAGAGGCCGTGCGGCAGTGGAAGTTTGGCGGCAAGGAGACGGCGCGCCTGGAGGGGCATACGGGTTGGGTCTTTTCCGTCGCCTTCAGCCCGGACGGGGCGAAGGTGGCGTCGGGGTCGGGTGACAACACCGTGCGCCTCTGGGACGCGCGCACGGGCAAGGAGACGGCGCGCCTGGAGGGGCATACGGGCACGGTCTATTCCGTCGCCTTCAGCCCGGACGGGTCGCGGCTGGCGTCGGGGTCGGATGACAAGACCGTGCGCCTCTGGGACGCGGTCACGGGCGAGTAGGGCGCGCCGCGCGCCTTCTGGAGTGCGGGGGCGGCATCGCCGGCGACGGCGCGTACTACATCCCTCCGTGATGCGGATGTCTTACGCCAAGCCGCAAAGACGCCAAGAAGAAGAGGGGGCAGAACAGGGCAGCGTGTCACGCCAAGGCGCGAAGCTGCAAAGAAGAGAATAGGCAGAGCAGGCTGGAAGGCCGGGCGGTACCCTCAAGACACTTTGCGCCTTCGCGCCTTGGCGTGAGGTCTCTCGCCCCCCCGACGGGTGGTCACCCGGTGGCGGTCGCGGCCGGCGGGGCGTCCTGGGGGAGGAAGTCGTCGGCCGCGCCGGGGGCGCTGTACTCGAACGGCCCGCGGTGCACGGTCGGCAACCGGGGGCCAAAGTTGCCATGCGGTGGGGGAGAGGGCACGGTCCATTCGAGCGTGTTCGCCCGCCAGGGGTTCTTCGGCGCGCGGCGGCCCAGGAAGATGCTGGCGAAGAAGTTCACGAAGAAGAGAATCTGCGCCGCGCCCAGCACGAAGGCGGCCCAGGTGATCATGATGTGCAGGCCGTGGAAGGGCTTCAGGAAGGCGTAGGAATGGACCGGGTCGGCGATGCGGCGCATGTGGCCCTGCGCGCCCTGGAGCAGTTGCGTGCAGAAGACGACGTTGAGCGGAATGAAGGTGAGCCAGAAATGAACCACCGACAACGTCCGGTTCATCATCCGGCCGAACATCTTCGGGAACCAGTAGAGGATGCCGGCGAAGCCGCCCAGCAGCACGGAAGCGGCCATGGTGAGGTGGAAGTGGCCGACCACGAAGTAGGTGTCATGGATGAAGGAGTCCAGCGCGTCGGAGGCGTTGAACAACCCCGTCAGCCCGCCGAGCGCGAAGACGAACACCACGCCCAGGGCGTGCAGCATGGGCGGCTCGAACCGGAGGGAACCGCGCCAGAGCGTCCCGAGCCAGTTCAGGAAGAAGACGGCCGAGGGAATGCTCACGAGCATGGTGAGCACCACGAAGGTTTTCGCCAGCGTGGCGTTCATCCCGCTGGTGAACATGTGGTGGCCCCAGACCACGGCGGAGAGGGCGCAAATGACCCCCATGGAGATCACGGTGTACCGCGCCCCGAACGCCGGCTTGCGCGCGAAGACCGCCAGCAGGTCCGACACCACCCCCCAGACCGGGAGAATCAGGATGTACACCTCCGGGTGGCCGAAGATCCAGAACAGGTGCTGGTAGAGCAGCGGGTCTCCCGCGCCGTAGGGCGTGTAGAAGTGCGCCCCCCCAACGCGGTCAGCCACCAGCATGAGCAGCGCGGCGGCGACGACCGGCACGAAGTAGATGTTCAGGATCGAGGTGTAGAACACCCCCCACACCGTGAGCGGCAACCGGCCCATGGTCATGCCCGGCGCCCGCAATTTGATCACCGTGGTGACGTAGTTGATGGCCCCCATCATCGACGAGACCCCGCCCACGATCAGCGCCAGCGCCCAGCAGGTCTGCCCCGCCTCCGGGCTGCCCACCACGTCCGACAGCGGCGGATAGGCCGTCCACCCGGCCACCAGCTCGCCCTGCGCGCCCATGGCCGCGAGCAGCAGGGCGCCGGCGGGGATCAGCAGCCAGAACGAGAGCATGTTGAGCACGGGAAAGGCCATGTCCCGCGCGCCAATGGCCAGCGGAATGACGAAGTTGCCGAACGCGCCGATGACGATCGGCGTGATGGCGAAGAAGATCATCACCGTGCCGTGCATCGTGATCAGCGTCAGGTAGCGGTCGTCGGCGATCTTCCCCAGCAGGGGCACGAGCGAACCGGGCCAGGCCAGTTGCCAGCGAATGGCCATCGCCAGCAGGCCGCCCAGCATCAGGAAGAGCAGGCCGGCGATCAGGAACTGCACGGCGATCACCTTGTGGTCGGTGGAGAAGACGTAGCGCCGGACGAAGCCCGGCGCGTGGCCATGCGCCGACCCCGCGTGGGGATCACCGTGGCCGTCGCCGGGAAAGTCGTCCGCCTGGGCCGGCGAGCCACGGGCGATCGGTGGAGGCGCGGTGGGGGTGGCCATGGAACGTCAACTCCAGGGCGTCTCGCCCGTCTGCTCGATGATGCGCTTGTAGACCGGAACGGCGCGGTACTCCTCGCCCCAATACCGGAAGAAGTTCTGAGGGTCTTCGGGATCGTAGAGATCGCGCGCCTCTTCGCTCTTGTCGCGAAGCCAGCGTTCGAACTCCTCCGGCTCCTCGACCTGCAAGACGGCGCGCATCTTGAAGTGCGCGAAGCCGCAGAGTTCCGCGCAGGCGATCTCCAGCACGTAGTCGCGGTGCGCCACCACCTCCTCGTGGCCGGCGGCTCGCAGCGCGTCGATCACCTCCAGGCTGTCGATCTCGTCGCCGCGCGCCAGGAGCGGCTCGCCGCCCGCGCCGCGGCACTCCGCGTCCACCACCAGGCCGAGGGCGGAGACGTCCACCGCGTGGACGCCCACCGTCCGGGCGCGGTGCTCGTCGCGGAGTTCCTTCGACGTGCGCGTGGCCTCGAACCACATGCGCGTGGTGCGACCGGGAACGGCGTCCTGCTTCACCCGGAACGTGGGGATGAAAAAGGAGTGGATGACATCCACCGCCCGGATATCGGCCAGCACGCGCCGCCCGCGTGGAATCACCAGTTTTCCCACGGTGCGCACGTCGTCCTCCGTTCCGAACTGCCCGTCGTCGCCGGCGTACCGGAACAGCCACTCGAACTGTTTCCCCAGCACCTGCACGTGAACCACGCTGGGGTCAGAAGCGGGGTCGGGGTAGTCGCGCAACACCTCCCCGACCTCCACGCTCCAGCGGTCGATGTTCAGGTCGATGCCGACGAAGACCACCAGCGCCAGGCCCAGCGTGAAGAACTTCGCCCGCCGCGTCTCGCCGTGAAAGTAGGCGGCCGGCCGCGGCCGGTTTCCAAACGTTCCGTAACGGACGATGAAGTAGAGCAGCGCCAGCGTCACCGCGGCGAAGGCGATGCCGGTCAGGTAGATCACGTTGACGAAGAGGCGGTCTTGATCCGGCGCGAAGGTGGCGACAGCCTCCGGGAAAATGACCGGCGGGCCGCCGGACGCCGCCCAACCTGGCGCGGGGCAAATCGTGAGGCAACCGAGAGCGCCCGCGACCGTAAGGCCAAGGGGCATCCGACGATACGGTGTCACCGTGCGTGGAAGAGTGGTGGTCATGTCGCACCGGACGGTTAAAGTTACCAAAGGAATACGACATAAAATAACCGAAAGGTCTTTTACTCAAGTGAAATCCAGATTTCTTCCTCCCCGTTACGCTTGCCTTCGGGTAATAATCGGCGGCCGGTTGTCAGTTGTCAGTCAAGAGAGCGTCCCCGACCCCTGACCCCCGCCTTTGGGTGCTGGGCCCAACACCCAACACCCAACACCCAGCACCCAGCACCCAGCACCCAACACCGCGGTACTCCGCCTGTCCCCCATCCCCCGACCACACATGCTCTGCCAGACCGTCGGCTACGCCATCACTGCCCTGGGCCACCTCGCGGCCAACGACCATCCCATGCTGGTCCGGGAAATCGCCGCCGGCACCGGTATCCCCACCGCCTACCTGGCGAAACTGATCAACATGCTCTCGCGCAAAGGCTTCGTCGCCACACAGCGCGGAATCGGCGGCGGGGTCTCCATGGCTCGCAAGCCGGAGCAGGTGACGCTGCACGAACTCTGCGCCGCGCTTGACGATCCCCTGCTGATGCCACGCTGCCTGCTGGGAAACGACGAGTGCTCCGATCTTCGCGCCTGCCCCGCCCATCGCTTCTGGGTAGTGCACCGCGAGAAGGAGATCGACTACCTGAAGAAAACCACCCTCCGCCATCTCGCCGAGTTCGAAACAAAACGTGTGAAGACGGCCCACGCGCCCCCGCGCAAAAGGCGTTGATGAGCGGGACGACGCCCCGCGACGGCCCGGCCAGCCCGCGCGCGGAGGGGGCCGCGGACGGAAGGTCGAAGGCGGAAGGATGAAGGATGAAACCAGCCCGCGCGCGGAGGGGGCTGCGGACGCCGCCGGCTCGTCACCCCACCCGGCCGACGGGAACGCGGCCCAGCCTTCCGGCGCGAAGAGGCCGGCCCCGGCGACGGAGGAGACCGCCCGCCTGGCGCGCGTCGCGGGCTGGCTGGGCGTCAATCGCCCCATGTTGGGCGTCCTGGTGGCTGGGGCCGGGTTGGGGCTGGCGGAAGAGGTGTGGCGGCCGTTTTTCGGCCCCTATCTGAAGTCGCTCAACGAGCAGCTGCGCGGCGCGGCCGCGTCCGCCGCCGCCGCCGCCCCGGCGGGAAGCGATCCGGCGGCGCTGAACCAGGAGTTGCTCAAGGCGGTCTGGCAACTGGGGCTCTTCTCGTGCGCCGTCAACGTCCTTGAGGGGTTCGGCTACATCATTGGCGGCGCGGCCACCCATCGGTTGGGCGCGCGGCTGGCGCTGGTGGTGTCGGCGCTGCCGATGGTGGCGGGCTTCGCGCTGCTCCTCTCCGTCCGTGAGCCTTGGGCGGCGATCTGCGGCGCGTTGCTGATCACCAACTGGGAGCCGCTTTCCGTGCCCACCACGTTCGAGGTGGTGGGCGCGGCGGTGCGCCAGGATCGCCGCACCATCGCCTTCGCCGTCCAGAGCATCCAGAAGCGGTTGCCGAAAGTGATCGGCCCGCTGATCGGCGGCGCCATCATCACGTTCGGTTTCGTCGGCAACCTCTGGCTGGCGCTGGCCATTCTCGCCGTCGCGATGGCGGTGCAGTGGTCGCTGCTCAGCCGGATGCGCCCGCGCGCCGCCGGCCCGACCGTTCCCGCGCGCAAGGTGCTGAAAGAGATGCCCGCCCACCTGCGGCGGCTGCTCACCGCCGAGATATTCCTGCGCTGGAGCGACTGGTTCGCGCGCGACTTCGCTTCGCTCTACGTCGTCGGCACGCTGGCTCTCTCAGACACCGAGTGGGGCATACTGCCAGCCACTGCCAGTTTCGTGGCGCTGGCGACCTACATCCCGGTGGGGAAGATGGTCGACCGCGCCGCCAGCCCAAAGCCGTTCATCGGGCTGACGTTCCTCCTCTTCGCGCTCTTTCCGATCCTCCTGGTGACCCTGCCGAAGACGGGGCTTCCGGTGATGGCGGCGCTTGTTATCGTCTTCGTGCTCAACGGGTTACGCGAGATCGGCGAGCCGGCGCGCAAGGCGCTTATCGCTTCCAGTTTCCCAAGCGAGGTGCGCGCTCGCGCCGTGGGGCTGTACTGGGGAACGCGCTCGTTCATGTTCTGCCCCGCGCCGTTGGTCGCCGCACTGCTCTGGTTCTGGCTCGGACCGGAGGTCACTTTCCTGATTGGAGGCGGGATCGGCCTGGCCGCCACCGCTTTCTTTTGGGTCAGGGTGCCAACGAAGGCTGCATGATATCCATTTTAGCCGTTCCAAGAGAATCTTTAGCGGGCGTAGAGGCGATTTCACAAAAAAATGTGTGATAAATTTGACTTATGCGGTCTATGCGCTATTCTTCGGGAAGCGTTTCTTCGGTGTGGGGAAACGTCAAAGCGGGAGAGACCAATGGCTCGGTTGCTCGTGGTCGAAGACGATCCGGCGGTGCGGCACTTCCTCCATCTGATGGGACGCCGGGCCGGCCACGAGGTGGAGGTGGCGCTGGACGGTCACCACGGCTTCCAGCAAGCGGTCACGGGGCGGTATGATCTGGTGATCACCGACCTGATGATGCCGGAGTGGGACGGGGTGACGTTCATCCGCTCGCTGGGTATCGTCGCCCCGCAGACGCGGATCCTGGTCTTGAGCGCCTACATCAACGAGTCGGTCTACGAGTCGATCGCCTTCGAGTCCAACGTGGTCGCCGTGCTCGGCAAGCCCTTCTCTCCGGTCGAACTCGAAGGGTTGATTTCAGCCAACGTCTGTTGCACAAGGGAGGGATGACCTTCCCGGAAGCCGCCGCCCCGCCCGACGCCGATGCGGATACGAACAGGGATGCGCGGGCGGCGGCTGCTTTGGAGGGCGACGCGCCGCCTCTCTTCGCCGCCGTCGTCTTCCAGACGCCGCTCGACAGAGCATATACCTACGCGGTCCCCGGCCCGCTTGCCGGGGCCTTGCAAGCCGGCGCGCGCGTGGAAGCCGAGTTCGGCCGGCGCGTCGAGACCGGTATCTGCGTCGGCCTGTCATCGACCTGTGATCTCGATCCCCGCCGGGTGAAGCCCCTCCGTCGGCTGGTGGACGATCCCCCCCTGCTCACCACGAGGCTGCTGGACCTCGGGAAGTGGATGGCGGCGTACTACGCGGCGTCGCTCGGCGAGGCGCTGTTCGCGCTCCTGTCGGGCGAGGCCGCGCCCCGCGGGCCAGCGCGGGTGGTCCGCTACCTGCGGCTGGCGCTCCCGCGCGCGGACATCGAGCGCGCGGTCGCCGACCTGGAACTGGCCGTGCTCACGCGGGCCGAACGGCGGGGCGAGCGCCTGCATCGCTCCCGCCCGCCCGAGGACGGCCGACCCGAGCCGGCCGAGGAGAAGCAGGCCAAGGTGCTGCGCGTTTTGCTCAACACGGAGCACGACTACACCGCGCCGCAGGTCCAGCGGTTGACCGGCTACACCGGATCGCCCATCCAGACGCTGGCGCGCCGGGGGCTCGTCTCGTACGAGGTCCGCCCCGTGACCGCGCCCGCCGACTGGCGCCCCGCCGTCCCCTTCGCCCCGCCGCCGACGCTCACCGCCGAGCAATCGGCCGCGGTGGAGTTCCTGCGGGCCGAGCGCCGCGCGAAGGATTTCGGCGTCACGTTGCTCCAGGGCGTCACCGGCAGCGGCAAGACGGAGGTCTACCTGCGGCTCATCGAAGAGGTGGTGGCCGAGGGGAAGAGCGCCATCGTCCTGGTGCCGGAGATCGCGCTCACGCCGCAGGCCACGCGGGTGTTCAGCGAGCGGTTCGAGGGCGTGGCCGTTTTGCACTCCATGCTCACGGAGCGGGAGCGGCGGGGCGAGAAACTGCGCATCCGGTCGGGCGAGGCGCGCATCGTGATCGGCCCGCGCTCGGCCCTCTTCGCGCCGACGCCGCGCCTGGGCCTCATCGTGGTGGACGAGGAGCAGGAGCCGAGTTTCAAGCAGCAGAACGCGCCCCGCTACCACGCCCGCGACGTGGCCGTGGTCCGCGCCCGCGGCGAGGGCTGCCACGTGGTGCTCGGCAGCGCCTCCCCCTCCCTGGAGACCATTCACAACGTTCAGATCGGCAAGTACGCCCGCGTGCGGCTCACCCGCCGCATCGGCGACCTGCCCATGCCGGCCGTCACGGTCGTTGACATGCACCGGGACGCCCAGGAACGCGACCCCCGCGACCGCCTGGGCGCCGGGACGCTCTCGGTGGAACTCATGCGCCGCCTGGCCGACACCGTCGCCCGGCGCGAACAGGCCATCCTCTTCCTCAACCGCCGCGGCTACCACGCCACGCTCTGGTGCGCGGCGTGCCGCCAGGCCGTCACCTGCGCCAGTTGCGACGTTCCGCTCACATGGCACAAGTCCCTCGGGAGGCTCCTCTGCCACCTCTGCGCCGACAGCCGCCCCCGCGCCTCGCGGTGCCCGGCGTGCAACCGCGGAACGCTGACGGAGTTCGGCCTTGGAACCGAGAAGGTCGAGGAGGTCGTCGCCGCCCGCCTCCCCGGCGCGGTCGTCCGGCGCATGGACAGCGACGCCATGCGCGCCCGCGAGGACTACGAGGACGTTCTGGCCGCCTTCCGGCGGGGCGAGATCGACGTGCTGGTCGGCACGCAGATGGTCGCCAAGGGGCTGGACTTCCCCAACGTCACGCTGGTGGGCGTCATCTGCGCCGACCTCGGCCTCCACCTGCCCGATTTCCGCGCCGGCGAGCGCACCTTCCAACTCGTGATGCAGGTGGCTGGCCGACCCGGCCGCGCGGTCAAACCGGGCAGCGTCGTCGTCCAGACCTGGATGCCCGACCAACCCGAAATCCGCCTCGCCGCGGCGCACGACGTGGATGGTTTCGTGGCCCGCGAAATGGCCCTCCGCGAGGAGACCTGGTACCCCCCCTTCTGCCACCTGGTGCGCGTCGAGGTCCTCGGCAAGAACCTGGGCGCCGTCCGCGCCGCCGCCGAGGCCGCCGCCGCCACGCTGCGTGAGCGCCTGGCGAACGAGCCGCGCGCTCGGGTGCTCGGCCCCTCGCCCTGCCCCATCGAGTTCGTCCGCGACCGCTTCCGCTGGCAGGTGCTGATCAAGGCTGGAACCGCGGCGGCGCTGGGCCGCGCCGTGAGATTGCTGCGCCAGCGCCGCGCGGAACGCGAGCGCGCCGTGCAGGTGATCGTCGACGTTGACCCGACCCAACTGGCGTGAAGATCAAGACCGTATTTGGAAGCCCGGTCGACGCCGGCTCACGCTACGCACGGGGCGTCGCTCGCTTCGCGACGGCGGCGATGGCGTCGAGTTTCTCCCGGACCTCCTCGTTCAGATCGCCGGGCGCGACGAACTCCAGCAGGCGGTGGTACCCGGACTTGCGCATGAGGTTTTCCAGACCGAGGCGTTTGAAATAGTCTTCGAAGAGCGGGTCGAGGAAGTCATCGGTGATTTTCGTGTTCGCCCACCACCGGTCGTCGAGATCGCGCAGCGCGGCCGGCGGAATCCGGTCGCTGATGAGTTCCTGCATGATCGCCTCGCGCTTGCGCGCCTGCGCGTCGGAGAAGAGGTCGCGCTTCACGTCGTACCGGGCGTACGCCAGCAACACGCTGGGAAAGCAGAAGTAGTTTTCGATTTCGCGCCGCCTCCACGTCAGCGTTTCCGCGCCGAGGTTCGGCGGCACGGCATGCGCGGGACGATCGAACAGCGCGACGCCGACCAGGTTCGCCGTCGCTTCCCGCAGGCCGTAGAAGTGGCCCGCCACCGCTTGCATGTGGTTCCCCACGTAGTGGCAAAAGGGCTGCTCCAGGTGGGTCGCGACGGGATGATCGAGTTTCGCCGCGAACGCGCGAAGGATGGCGAGATCCGTGGAGCCTTCGAGGTACAGCACCCAACCCGTGCGCTCCGCCAGATAGTAATGTTCGTATGAGATGTCGCGCAGCGCCTTGCGCGCTTGCGTGCCCCGATCATCGATCCGATGCGGACGTCCGACGAGCGCGATCACCATGTCGCGCGACGCCGCCTCCTCGAGAATGACCTCCGAGTGGCTCGCGGCGATGATCTGACTCCCCTGACGGCTCGCCGTCTCCGTCAGCGCCTCGTAGGTTTGTCTCTGGCGAAGCGTTTCCAGGTGCGCGTCGGGTTCGTCCAGCAGCAGCACGGCGCCCGGGTTCACGAGGAGGTGCGTGAGCAACAAGAGCGTCTGCTGCAGGCCCCTTCCGGCGCACGAGAGGTCCAGCACCGACCCGCTCTCGTCCTGATACGTCATGGTGATCTCGCCGCGCTGCGCCACGTGCGTCGGCGGAAGCAGCGTCACGCCGAAAAGCCGGCGCATCGTGTCGACGAGCATGGCCCACTCACGATCCTCGCCGGCGGCCCCCTCAGCGGAACGCGCGTGGATCTGGTGGCACAGATTGCGCAGAACCTGCGCCGTCTGTCCCTCACCCAGGAGCACGTCGATCCGCCCCGCCTCGACCTTGGGTTCCACTGACGCCAAACCCGACATGGGCGGAAGGTAGGCGATCTTCACGCCCTCCGGCGCGTCCCTCCCGAATGGATGTGGGAGGAACTCACGCGATGGCCGACAGTAGAGCACCTCCTCGTTGGCGAAATCGAACTCGAACGCGCTGATCCATGGCTGGCCATCCGTCACCCCTTCCACCGACACCTGGATGTGGACGTTCTTGACGTTCGCCGACTTCTTCGCGCCGCCGCCCGCGGCGCGGCGCACGTCCCGCACCTTCAGCCCACGCCAGAGAAACTTCGCCGCAGGCAGGGGAATCTGGACGATGTCGCGCCGGTTCAGCGCCACGCCTTTCTTCTCGCGCGGGGAGCGCGCGCCGCGCTTGATCGCCCAGGTTTTTCGACCCGCGTCCCACAGCGCCAAGGCCTGCAGGATCGTCGTCTTTCCCGAGTTGTTCGGCCCGACGAGGACCACCGTGTCGCCCAGTTCGATTTCCGCCTCGACAAATCGCTTGAAGTTCCGGACGGTGAGGCGGGTGAACATGGGAGGAAGCGCGCAAGATACCTACATGATGCGTCGCACAGGTTCGATCTGCTTTCGGACATACCCCCCTCACACGTCCAGATTCTTCACCTCCAGCGCGTTGCGCTCGATGAAGCGCCGGCGAGGCTCCACGTCGCTGCCCATGAGCAGCGAAAAAATACGGTTGGTCTCGAAATCGTCCTCGATCCGCACCTTCAAAAGGCTGCGCTTCGCCGGGTCCATCGTGGTCTCCCACAACTGCTCGGAGT
>JACQVU010000341.1 GCA_016209585.1 Planctomycetota bacterium | reverse complement strand
CGGTGCAGGCGATGAAGGCCGGACTGCTGGAGGTCGCCGATCTGTTCTGCGTGAACAAGGCCGACCGCGAAGGAGCCGAGCGCTTCGCGGCCGACCTGCGCGAGGGGCTGATGCTCGCGCTCGGCCCGGCGAGCCGGGAACGTGAGATCGTGCTGACCGCGGCCATCGAGGACCGGGGCGTGGTGGACCTCTGGAGCGCGGTGGAGCGGGCGCGGGCGCACCTCCTCTCCACCGGCGCGTGGGAAGATCGCCGGCGGCGGCGCGCGCGCGAGGCGGTGCGGCAGGCGGCCGACGAACTCCGGGCGGCCGCTTTCTGGACCGACGCCCGCCGCGCGGCCCTGGAGAGGCTCGCGGCCGAGAACTTGGCCGGCCGGCTCTCGCCGTGGGAGGCGGCCCGGCGCCTGGCGGGCGACCCGGATGCCAACCCGGCCTGACGGGCCGGCGATGAAGTCATGACGAACGTGGAAGCGAACCGGAACCGCGACATCTTCTGAGGCGCGACATGGGTGACCCGCGTCCGATCCGAGTGCTGGTAGCCAAGGCGGGGCTGGACGGCCACGACCGCGGCGCCAAGGTCGTCGCCAATTCGCTGCGCGACGCCGGGTTCGAGGTGGTCTACACCGGCCTGCACCAGACGCCGGAGATGATCGTCACGGCCGCGGCGCAGGAAGACGTCGACGCCGTGGGCGTCAGCATCCTCTCCGGCGCGCACCTCACGCTCTTCCCGCGCATCCGCCGGCTGCTGGACGAGCGCGGCCTGTCGGCGGTGCTGTTGTTCGGCGGGGGGATTGTTCCCGATGCCGACCGCGCGGAACTTGGCCGCGCGGGGGTGGGGCGCATTTTCGGTCCCGGAACCTTCTCGGCCGACTACATCGCCTACCTGCGGGAGGAAGTTCCGCGCCGGCGGAAGATCGGAACGGAGCGCAATCCGTCGCAGACGGATGTTTGATTCGTGTCAATTCGTGTTCATTCGTGGTTCTGAATCCGCGCGGCTCCGCGTCATCCGCGGATGTTCGTCCGCGGCTGCCAGGCGGGTGAACGGTTACCCCAGCCCCCCGTTCCCTGGCATGGATGGAATGTGACCAAAATTACGGTTGAAATCCCTCCCCACGCCTTCCGCGACTGCCGATAAGTCTGTTATAAGGGTACGTTCCCGCGGAGGATTCCGTCGACGGTGGTCGGCTGGGGCGGAGGGGGTCGCGAGTCGAAACGGTTTTTGTGGTCTGTCGCGGCGTTACATGGCCGGCTTCTCCGGACCGGAATGCGGGAGGCGGGCGGGGCATCGCGCGTCACCAGAGATACGCTCGTCGGTGTCGGGTGGTCGGCGTGCGTGGTGGGCGTCTTCGCCTGGCGGCGTAGGGGCGTGGGTGCGGTGTGGTTCACGCCGCGGAAGCGGCCTTCAGTTCGTCCGCGGAAAAGCGAGAGGGTATGCCCATGAGGCTTGCAAGGTACTCCCCGGCTCTGGTGGCGGCTCTGTTTGCACTCGGCGGCGCGATGCTGGCCACGGCGCGGCCGGCGCAGGCGCAGACCGAGACGCAGATGGGCGGGACGGGGACGGGCGGGGAGGCGTCGTCGTCGCTGAAGACCATCACCTACCAGGGCCGGTTGACCGACACGCAGGGGAACGCGCTGACGGGGACGTACGACTTCGAGTTCGGGGCTTTCACCTCGGAGAGCGCGACCACGGCGTCGTGGACGGAGTCGCACGCCGCCGTGGGGGTGGAAAGCGGCTTCTACCGCGTTGATCTCGGCTCCATCGCGGCGCTGCCGGAAAGCATGTTCGCCGCCGCCGACCTTTACATTGAGATGAAGGTCAAGAGGTCAGGAGACGCGAGTTTCGACACGCTGACGCCGCGCGCGCGGCTCGGCTGGGCGCCTTTTGCCTTCTCAGCCGCCATGCTCGGCGGGTTGCCGGCGGCGCACTACCTCGACGCGGGAAACCTCACCGGCGCGCTGGCTGACGCGCGGCTATCAGCCAATGTCGCGCGGCTCGACGGCGCGAACGTCTTTACCGGAAGCGTGAAGTTCGAGGGCGGCGCCGTGGTTCTCGGCAAGGGCGACGTCGGCGCGACGCTGGCACTCCAGGCCGACACCGGCGCGCTCTCTCGCCCCGCGTTGCAGTTCAACGGCGCGGCCGGGCGCTGGGAAATCTCCAACGACGGCGCGGTGTTCTCCGCGCTGTCGGGGACCACCACCGGCTCCACGTTCTCGGGGAGCGCCACCGACCTCACCACCGGCACGCTGGCGGACGCGCGGCTGTCGTCCAGCGTCACGCTGCAGGGCAACGCTTTCAACGGGCCGAACCAGCTGGCGCGGCTGGACGCCTCCGGCGCGCTGCCGGCCGTGAGCGGGGCGAACCTGACGGGCCTTAACTACCTGCCGCTGGCGGGGGGCACGCTGGCGGGGCCGGTCACCTTCGCCGGCGGACAGGCGTGTGCGGGCAGCGGCGCCGGGCTGACGAACGTGGACGCCGCGACATTGGGGGGCAACTCAGCCGCGTCTTTCAGGGATGCGACCACGTTGAACGTCGGCACCATCGCCGACGCGCGGCTTT
>JACQVU010000334.1 GCA_016209585.1 Planctomycetota bacterium | reverse complement strand
CCCCTGTGGGGTCGGTCGCGCCCGCGCGCGCCCCGCGCCGCGAGCCAAGATCATCACGTCGGTTCTCGCCCCCCCCGGAACCCGCTCCCTCATTGCCGAAGCCCCGATCCAAGGGGGTGGGGGGGCGGGTTTTGGTGAGTACTTTGGGGCGAAAGTACTCCCCGCCCCCCCTGTGGGGCTTCGCTCGCCCGCCCGGCTCCCCGCTGGGCGCCGGCGGACGCCTTTCAACTTGTTGTCAAACTCATCGGCCGCGTCGGTCGCGTCGCGCCCGCGTCACGGCCGCGCCGTCTCAATCGCCCGCCTGCGGCGGAACGGGCGGGCTCCCCTCGCGGCCCGCCGCCGGCTGGCCTTCGCGTTCGCGCGCCACCCCCAGCCAGGTGAGCGCCCGGAGCATGATGCGCCCCGCGACCGGCGCGCTGACGTTGCCACCGTAGGGCTTCAGTCCGTCGGGCCGCTGGCGCACTTCGTCGGCCACCACCAGCAGCGAAAGCACGGGATCCTCGGCCGGCGCGAAGCAGATGAACGAGGAGACGTTCTTGTCCTTCGCGTAGCCGCCGTTCACCACCTTCTCGGCCGTGCCGGTCTTGCCGGCGACGGCGTACACCTTGATATCGGCTTTTTTCCCGGTGCCCCTGAGAACCACCTGGCGCATCGCCTCCCGCACGCCGGCGCAGGCCTCGGACTTCAGGATGCGCCGCCCCTCCACGGCGTGCCGCGCCACCGTCTCGCCGCCGGGCGAACGCATCTCCGCCACCACGTAGGGCACGTGCCACAGCCCGCCGTTGGCGATGGCGTTCATCCCCGCCAGCACCTGCGCCGGCGTCACCGAGATGCCGTGGCCGAAACTGACGGAGATGGACTCCTGGGAAGTCTTCCACCCGCGCAGGTTCGGCAGCAGCCCGCGCCCCTCGCCCGGCAGATCGATGCCCGTTGGCCGGCCGAAGCCGTATCGCTCGGTCAGCAGTTGAATGAGGGGGCGCGACCCGTGCGACTGCTCGTCCCAGTGGACGATGATCTTGGCCGTGCCGATGTTGGACGACTTCACGATGATGTCGGTGACGCACAGCGAGCCGTAGCCGTGCACGTCGGTGATTCGCCGGCCGGAATAAGACCAGGCGCCGCCGGAGCAGTTGTAGAGGTCGGTCATCCGGGCCGCGCCGGCGTCCACCGCCCCCACGATGGTCAGCGGCTTGAAAATCGACCCCATCTCGTACTGGTCCGCGATGGCGTGGTTGCGCCGCTGCTCGGCCGTGGCCGCCCCGAAACGGTTGGGATCAAAGGAGGGCCGGTTGGCCATGGCCAGCACGCCGCCGGTCCGCGGGTCCATCGCCAGGATCGTGGCGCTCACCGGGTTCCACTCCTCGCACAACCGGTTCAACTCCTCCTCGACCACGCTCTGCACGTAGGCGTCCAGCGCCAGCACCAGCGACCCCCCCGGAACGGCGTCGCGCCCGGGATAGTCAGGATCGAATATCCGCCGGCCGGCCGCGTCACGGCCGAACGTGCGCTCGCCGGCCTCGCCGCGAAGGTGGGCGTTGAACTTCAGTTCCAGGCCGTCCAGGCCCGCGCCGTCGTTCCCCACGAAACCCAGCAGGTGCGTCGCGAAGTCCCCGTACGGGTACTCTCGCCGCGCGTCCCGCAGCACGCCGACGCCGCGCATCTCCAGCGCGTCCACCGCCTCCTCCTCCTGCCGCGTGACGCGCCGCTTCACCCAGCAGAAGTACTTGTCGCGGTGCGCCACCAGCGTGGCCAGCACCGCCGGCTCCGACAACCCCAGCGCCCCCGCCAGCCGCCGCGCGGTGGCCGCGAAATCCGAAATGGCCCGCGGATTGGCGTAGACCGAGTAGGCCTCCATCCGCGTCACCGCCAGCGCCGTGGAGCCGTCCCGCGCCAGGATGGCGCCGCGCTCCGCCTTCAGCGTCACCGTGTCGGCGGACTGGTCGGCCAGCCGTTCGGCCAGAGCCTCGTGCTGCACGACTTGCAGCGAGAAGAGCCGCCCAGCCAGCAGCAGGAAGAACCCCAGCACGCCGAAGACCGCCACGCGGCCGCGGCGAGCCAGGAGGGGAATGCGCGTGAAGTCGGAAGCGGGGTCCATCAGCGGTTGGTGGTTCCCGGCCTGGCGCGGCCCGCCCCGGCCGCGGCGAGGCGCGCGGCCTCGTGCGGGGGAACCAGATCGACCGGCGGTTTGAACTCCCGCGCCCGCCGTTCCAGGCGGGCGGGGCTTTTCTCTTCCGTCAACACCACGGCCAGCCGGCGGTTGTCCTCCTCCACGGCGTCGCGGCGGAGTTCCAGGCGGCCAACCTCGTACCCCAGCGCCACGGCCTGCACTTGCCGCCAGACGATGACCACGGCGAGGAGCACGAACAGCGCCAGCACGATGAGCGCATGGTGAACGCGCATCTCACCACTCCTCCGCCGCGGGCGTCTCCCCATCCTCCGCCTCCCGGCGAACGATGGTCCGCAGCCGCGCGCCGCGGGCACGCGGGTTCGCGGTGGTCTCCTCCGTCGTGGGCCGGACCGGTTTCCGCGTCAGCGCATCGAACCCCGCCCCCGGCTCCGTGAGCCGCCGGAACGCGGCTTTCACCACGCGGTCTTCTCCCGAATGGAAGGCGATGACGGCCAGGCGGCCGCCCGCGCGCAGCAGACCGGGCGCGGCGTCAAGGAACAGGGCGAGGTTGCCCGTTTCGTCGTTCACCAGCATCCGAAGCGCCTGAAAGGTCCGAGTTGCGGCGTGAGCGCGCCCGTGCGCGTAACCCGTCGCCCGAACAATGAGATCGGCCAGATCGCGGGTCGATTTGAGTGCTTTCGCGGAAACCGCCGCTTTCAGCGACCGGGCGATGCGCCGCGCGTGCCGCTCGTCGGAGAGGTCGTGGATGGCGTCGGCCAGGTCGCGCTCGGCCATCGCCGCGATCACCTCTCCGGCCGTCGGCCCGCGCGAGCGGTCCATGCGCATGTCGATCGGCCCCTCCGCCCGGAACGAGAACCCCCTCTCCGGCGCGTCCAGTTGCAGGCTGGAGACCCCCAGGTCGGCCAGGACGCCGTCCACCCCCGGCCGCGCGGCGCCGCTTCCCTCCTCCCCGCCCAGGAACTCGCGCGCCCGGATCGCCACGTCGCGGAACTCGCCGTGGGCCAGCGTGACCCGCGCGCCGAACTCGGCCAGCCGCCGCCGGGCGACGGCGAGCGCCTCGGCGTCGCGGTCCAGCCCCAGCAGGCGGCCGTCGGGCGCGGTGGCGCGAAGGATGAGCGCCGCATGGCCGCCGGCTCCGACGGTGGCGTCGATGAACGCCTCCCCCGGTTTCGGCGCCAGGAGGCGGAGAACCTCCGCGGCCAGGACCGGCACGTGGCCGCCCAGCGCGGGCGTCGCCGCGGAGTCGCCTTCGGCCGCCGCGATGAGTGGTGGGTCAGGCGCTCTTGGCGTGGGCTTCAGGCGGATCGGGTTCCCGGGCGGACGAACCGGCCGGCTCATCGCGACGCGCGGCGTCGATGAGCAGCGTGGGGCCGTCGCTGGCGGGGGAGACCGGAAAAAAAGCGGAGGACTCCGGATGCTCGTCCACGTGCTTCCAGAGGCTGATGAAGTAGGGCGAGAGTTCGGCCTTCACTTCCGGGTACTGGCGGCGGAGGCGGAAGAAGCGGTCCTTCACGTCGAGGATGAGGTCGCGGAAGCAGGCGCAGAGCACGTCGAAGTGTTGCACGCCGCGGTGCTCCAGGAGCACCTTGCAGAACGCGACCGGGCTGAGACTCTCGGAGAGCGGCTTGAGCTGGAGATAGAGGGCTTGCGGTTCCATCGGGGCCTCTTGGGAGAAACGGGACGGACAGCCGGGCGGCTGATCGATTCGCGGAGTCGGCCGGACCGCGGCACGAGATCGGCTCGCGCGGGGTCGGCCGCGGGGCCGCCACGCGACACGCATGCCACGGCGTTTCCTGTTGTCGAACGACGGAGAGACGAACTTTGATTCGGACGGACGGTCGCCCGGCCGGGCGGTCGAAAGACCGTCGGCCACGGACAACCGATAACTCACAAGTGAGGGTCGGCGCCCCGCCTGGGATATCGAGCAGCGTCGCCGGATGAGCCTTGCGGCCGAGATGGATTGGGTTCGCTGCCGGTCAATCGCTGGGCGTGACGCCGACCCGACGCCCCTCACGCGGGGCCTCAAGCACACGAGGCGGAGGCTCCCCCGGCCGGCGCGGCCCGAAAAAGCCGCGCCGGGCGACGACGGCGTTTTGTCCCCTCGCGCCGCCGCCTGCCCCCCGGTGGAGACCGGAACCCGTGCTGCCCCTACGGGGTTCCGGAACCCCCTTTCCCGGAGAAGGGCGAAGATTGGTCGTCGGAGTCCAGACCGCGGTCCGCCGCATGGTCAGCGGACGGACCGTCGGAGTGTTCTTCAAAGAGCAGGAAGCCCATCTTGCCGAACTGTTCAGCCGCCGGTTTCTGCCGGGCGCTCCACTCGGCCGGAGAGCGGACCTCCATCCACCGATCGTTTCCCAGAATCATGACCTCGGTGTTGCCGCGCGGCAGTTTCAGCGCCTGCATCGACCGCTCCGGAAGCAGCACCCGCCCCTGGCCGTCAAGCGGGAGCACCACGGTGTGCGCGCGGAGGAAGCGCAGGGCTTCGCGATGTTCTCCACCGCTGAAGCCGCGCAGGCGGCGCTCGTGACGCTCGTACTCAGTCTGGGTCATGAGGGCAAGCGAAGCGTCCGGCCCCGGCATGAGGTAGAGGCCGCCATCCAGTTCCCGCTCCGGTATGTGGCGGCGGAGTTCGCGCGGGATGGCGACCCGCCCTTTTTCGTCGACAGTGTGAAGGAACTGCCCGAAAAACATAGGGAGAACTTACCACTCACAGCCACATCCCCCCACAGCGTGCTTCCAGGCGCCCCTCAGCCCGCGAAAGTCTACCCCACGCGCGGAAGGCGTCAAACTTTATTTTTCTCGGCCTATTTCAACCTATTCTGCTCGACGCTCCGGCCGCTCACCCGTGGCCGCGATTCCCAGTCGTGAAACTATTAGTAGTATAAGGCATGAAATGACAGGCGCGTAAACTTTTTTTTGCATGACTACGGTTTTTTGCCCACCAAACCCCCGCTGATAGGCCGTGATATGTCATAATGTCTTGGTATTTCAGGTTTCAGTGGGTAAAAGTGGTAAAAACCTGTTTCAGTAGGTGCTTCGTCCGCACTGGCAACTGACAACTGGCAACTGGCAACTGACAACTGGCAACTGGCAACTGGCAACTGGCAACGTAACCGTTCACCTCCTCTGGAGACTCATCCGCAGATGACGCCGATGAACGCGGAAATGGTCGAAAGACAGGGTTGAAGGAAGGTCAAGGCTCGACGGATG
>JACQVU010000026.1 GCA_016209585.1 Planctomycetota bacterium | reverse complement strand
GCCTTGATCACCTCGTACACCGGAATCTCCGGCGCCTGCTGCTGCCCGCCCACCACGGCCTCCACCCGCGCCGCGTCCTCCGGGCTGATCGCCTTCTGCCGCACCAGCACGTCCCGAAGAGTGGGCGCCGCCCCGCCGGCCTCCCGCGCCTGTTTCTGCGCCTTCTGCGCCGCGGCCACCTCTCGCGGCGTCACGTGGCCGCGCTTGATGGCCTCCTGCGCGAAACGCTCGTCGCTGGCCGCCATGTCACCCGCCCTCGATCCCCGGCCGCCCGTTCACCAGATGGTACACCGTGTCTAGCCGCGCCCGCCCCGCCGCCGGCCCTACCTCCTCCGGCCTCACCGCACACACCCGCCGGCTGGACTCCGACAGGCTCGCCACCACCCCCGACAGCCGCCGGTGCTGGAAGTGATCGATGGTAGCCCCCGGAGTGTCGCGGCACGAACGGTAGCGGTGCTGGAAGGCCTTTCGCGCCGCCGCCATCTCCTCGCGCGTCGGCGCGCCCGCGGCCAACGATTCGAGATCGCCCACCATCAGGTCCGCCACCTCCGCCGCCTTCTCGGGCGCCACGCCGGCCGCCGCGAACATCACCCCCTGCGAGGCGTCGAGCCATGAGGTCACCGAGTAGCACAACCCGCGCTTCTCCCGGATGTTCTTGAACAGCCGCGACACCGGAAGCCCCCCGTAAATCGCGTTCATCACCTGCAGCGCCGGCAGCGTCGCGTCGCCATGCCTCACGCCCGTGCGGAACCCCAAAACCACCTGCGCCTGCTTCACCGCCAGCCGCTCGCGCACCCGGCGCGGGCGCGCGGGAACACGGGCCGACCGATGGCCCGGCCCGGCGTTGATCAGGCTCTTGGCCCGCGCCGCCGCCCTCTCCCCGCGTTCCCCAGCCAGCGCGGCCGCGGCCAGCCGCAAAGCGCGCGATTCGCTCACGTCGCCGGCGATGAAAAGGTCCATCGGCGCGTCGCGCAGCAGCCCCGCGTGGTACGCCGACAGCCCCGGCGCGTCCACGGCGTCCACCTGCTCCGCGTCGCCATACTCGTAGAGCCGGTAGGGTTCGCCGGGGAACATGTGCGCCAGACAGCGCTGGAAGGCGTATTGCGCCTTGTCGTTCACCAGCCCCTCGATCTGTTTCTTGAGGTTCACCTTCTCCTGCTCCACGTACCGGCGCACGAGACCCGCTCCCTCCCGCGCCGGGTCGCGCAGAACGTCGCGGATGAAACCGAAGAAACCGTCCACCAGGCCGTTGGCGCCATGGAGGTAGCGCGGGTCCACCAGTTCGAACTGGAAACAGACCTGCTGAATCTCCCCCACCTTCTGCACCTGGTAGTGGAAACTCGCGCCATAGCACTCCTCCACGAACCGCGCGATGTCCGCCATGTCCGGCAGCGCGGCTGTCCCCCGCGCCAGCACCGCCGGCGCCAGCGCGAAACGGGTGGCGTCGCCGTCGAGCGGCGCCCGCAGGAAGACCTTCACCACGATCGTCTTGAAACGGCCGGTGCGCAGCGAGAACAGGTTCCGGCCACCGCCCAGATCGTGGCGGATGAAGTCGCCTTCCCGCTCACGACCGACGCGCTGCATTGCCCGCATGGAATTCGCCCACCTCGGCCGCCCGCCGCGTGAAACCCGACGGGCGGTCAACGTGATATCGGGCCGGGCCTTCCAGTATAATCCACAATGGTGAAAAGGACAACGGCGCCACGGCCCTCGTCTCTCTCTTCCTCCGCCCACTCCCCGCCGCCGTGATCACGGCGGCCTGTTACTACGCCGGCCGCCGGGCCGGTCTGCTGTTTCCTCTGGCCGTGGCCGGCGAAGAAGTGGATGTCTGGCTCTTCCTGCTGCACCCCCTCCCCGGGCTGGCGGCCGCCCTGGCCGTCTACCACCGCTATCGCCAGGGGTTTGACCCGGCGCCCTTTCACCGGGTCGCGCTGCGCCGGGTGGTCGTCTTCCTGGCGCTGTTCTGGCTGCTGGTGAAGACCCCGGCCGCGGTCGCGGCCACGGTCGGCGGCCAGGGCATGGCCGTGGCGCTGTCGGTGACGCTCCTTTCGGGCTTCGCCACCATGGCGACCTCGCTCTTGGCGTCCACCGTGCTCTGCTATTTCGCCATCACGCTGTTCGAGCACGCGCTGACGCTGCCTCCCCCCGTCACCCCTCCGCCCGGTGATACTCAATCACCCGATCCAGGATCTGATCCAGCGGCGTCCGCGGCGTCCAGCCGATGAGCGCGCGGACTTTGGACACGTCGGGCACGCGCCGGCGCATGTCCTCGAACCCGACGGCGTAGGCCTCGTCGTAGGGGACGTATTTAAGCGGGATCCGCGGGTCCACCTTGGCCGCCACGCGCCGCGCCAGGTCTTCCACCGACACCTCCTCGCCGGACCCGATGTTGAAGATCTCGCCCACGGCGCGATCCTCGCCCGCCAGCCGCTCCACGGCCTCCACCACGTCCGCCACGTCGCAGAAGCAGCGCGTCTGTTTGCCGTCGCCATACACCGTGATCGGCCCCCCGGCCAGCGCCTGCTTCACGAAGCGGGGCACCACCATGCCGTAGTGCCCCACCTGCCGCGGCCCCACGGTGTTGAAGAGCCGGACGATCACCACCGGCAGTTTCTTCTCCCGCCAGTACGCCAGGGCGAGGAACTCGTCGATGGCCTTGGAGCAGGCGTACGACCAGCGCCCGTAGGTCGTGGCGCCCAGCACCAGGTCGCTGGTCTCGCGGAAGGGAACCTGCGCCGACTTCCCGTACACCTCCGACGTCGAGGCGATGATCACCTTCTTGCGCTTCTTCGCGGCCGCCGTCAGCACGGCCTCGGTGCCGGCCACGTTGGTCTCGATGGTCCGCACCGGCGACTCCACGATCAACTGCACCCCCACCGCCGCCGCCAGGTGCACCACCACGTCGGCCCCGTCCACCAGTTCGGCCAGCACCGGAGCGTTCCGGATGTCATCGATCGTGTAACCGAACCCCTTGAGACTCTTGAGATGCTCGATGTTACGGATCGCGCCGGTCGACAAATCGTCGATGACGTGCACTTGCCCCCGGTGGTGCAAGAGCCGCTCCGCCAGGTGCGACCCGATGAACCCCGCCCCGCCCGTGATCAGATATCGGACCATGAAGAAAGCCGCGCCGCCGACCCGCCGCGCGCGTGCAGCCTACCACGCTCGCCGGGAGTTGCAATCGCCCAGCCGCGGCGGATCGGAGGGGGGCGGAATGAACCACGAATGGACACGAATAAACACCAATCCCGGAAAGATCGGTTGACCGGCGATCGTCGCGCGGCGGGACTTTGCCGGCGGGCCGGGGCGGGGGGGGCGGGTATACTGTCGCCTCTTCACGGGGAACCGGGAGCCGCTGCGGCGGCGTTGGGGGAAAGGGCGCATGGCGACGCAGGCTGGCCATTACGTGGTGCTGGCGCGGAAGTACCGTCCGGCGACGTTCGACGACGTGGTCGGCCAGGAGGTGGTGGCCACCACGTTGCGCAACGCCATCACCGCCGGGCGGGTGGCGGGGGGCTACCTGTTCGCGGGGCCGCGCGGCGTGGGGAAGACGTCCATGGCGCGCATCTTCTCGAAGGCGCTCAACTGCCGGGCGGGCGACGCGCCCACCCCCACCCCCTGCGGCGCATGCGACGTGTGCCGCGCGGTGGAGCGGGGCGAGGACCTGGACGTTATCGAGATCGACGGCGCGTCGAACCGCGGCATCGACGAGGTGAGGCAGTTGCGCGACGCGGCGCGCTTCCGCCCGGCGCGCTCGCGCTACCGCATCTTCATCTTCGACGAAGTGCACATGCTCACGACGGAGGCGTTCATCGCCCTCCTCAAGACGTTGGAGGAGCCGCCGCCGCACGTGAAGTTCGTCTTCGCCACCACCGAACTCCACAAGGTGCCCGAGACCATCATCTCCCGGTGCCAGGTGTTCACCTTCCGCCGCATCCGCGCGGCCGACATCGCGACGCGGTTGGCCGGGATCGCCAAGCGAGAGGAGATCGCCGCCCCGCCGGAGGTGCTGCGCGCCATCGCCGTCTGGGCGCGCGGGGGCATGCGCGACGCCCAGTCGGCCCTGGACCAATTGATCGCCTTCGCCGGCGCCAACGTGACGCTGGAGGCGGCGGAGCGCGCCCTGGGCATCCTTTCCGACGACGCCCTGCTTCGCGCGCTGGCCGCGCTCCGTGACCGCGATCCCGCCGCGGCGCTGCGCGCGGTGGGCGAAGTGGAGGCCCGGGGTTACGACCTGGCGCGCTTCGCCGACGACCTCGCCGAAGCGGTCGGCGCGGCGCTCAAAGCGCGCGCGATCGGGCCCGACCCCGATCTCCTCGACGAGGCCCCGGAGCGGGTAGCCCGCCTGGAGGCCGCCCTGGCCGGGATTTCTTCTTCCGCGCTCCTCTACCTCCAGGAGACGTTGATCGACGCCTCCCGCCGGCTGGCCTACACCGAGTCTGGCCGGCGCCTGCTCGACGCGCTCTTCCTGAAACTCACCACCATGGAAGACCTCGGCGCGCTGCCCGCGTTGCTGGATCGCCTCGGCGCCCTGGAGGCTTCGCTGACGCGCGGCGCGCCGCCCGGCCCCGGCTTCCTTCCCGGCCGCGAAGCCGCCGCCCAACGCGCGCCGGCTGGGGAGGGACGCCCGACGGCGCAACCGTCGCAGCCGCCATCGTCATCGTCGTCGCCGCCACCGGCCGCCAGAGCCGTTCCGGTGACGCCACCCGCCGCGGATCTCGCGGCCGCGGACCGGCGCGTAGACCCGGCCGCCTTCGCGCGGCCCGCGCCACCGGCGGAGCGGGGAAAAGAGGGCGTGGCCGCCGCGCGTGAGGTCTGGGCCGCCGTCCGCGCCCGGCTGAATGACGACCCCGCGCTGGCCACCGCCGCCGCGCGCGCGACGCCGGTGCGAATCGCCGCGCGGAACGTGCTATGGCTCGCGTTCCGGCGTGAGGAGCGTGAGACGGCGCGCCAGAGCGTGGAGCAAGGCCGCGCCCGCGTGGAGGCGCTGTTGTCGGAGGTCCTGGGGCAGCCCGGGGCGAAGGTCTCGCTCGTGGACCTCGACGAATCTGACGCGTCGGCGCCACCGGCCGCCCCCGCGGGCGGGGAGAAGGGCGCGGCGTTCGCGGCCTCGGCCGCGCCGCCGCCGGGGACGGGGGCGACGCCGACGGGTGGCGACATCGGTGACAACGGCAATGACCGCGCGGACGCCGACGGGGGGGCGTCCCGCCGCCCTTTCGCCAGCGGCCCGCCGCCCGCGGCGGCGGGATCTCGGCCCCGGCCTGAACGGCTGGTCGGCTCCCACGCGGATCGGCGGCGCGAGGAACTGGAGCAGCGGCCGGCGGTGAAGCGCCTGGTGGAGCGGCTGGGGCTGGTGGTCGAACAGATCGAGGCCTACGACGAGGGTGGCGTCGGGGAGGCCGGGGTTGAGAGCGCGGCGCCCGCGCCGGTCGAGGAGGAGGCCGAGCGGGAGTGATGCCCGGCGACGGGGCGGATGGAGTCGTCGCCGAAGAAGACGGCGCGCCAGTCGCCGTAGGCGATGTCGCGGTAACTGCTGCGGTCGTATTTTCCCTTCTGGTCCCACTGGAACCAGCGGTTGAGCGGGGCGGAGAAGCCGCGTTTGTCGACGCGCTCGACGATGGGGAGGGGGATGAATTTCCGGGCCACCTGGCGGAGGAGGTATTTGGTGACGCCGTTATTGATCTTGTAGTGGTCGGGGAGGCTCATGGCGAAGGCCAGCACCCGGTGATCGAGGAAGGGCGAGCGGTTCTCGACGGCGAACTGCATGCAGATGCGGTCCGACATCTGGAGGAGCACCTGCATGGTGGTGTAGAAGTCGGTGGCGCCCATGCCCGAGAGCACCCCCGGATGGCGGGCGAAGTGTTCGCGGACCAGGGCCAGCAGCCACTCGGCGGCCTCCGGCCCGGCGCGGTCCTCGGCGCGGTTAATGAGCCGGGCGTAGCGGCTCTCCGGCTCTCCATAGTACTTCTTGATGAGATAGTCGTACTGTTTCATCGCCTCCAACTGGTAGATCTGCTGGTCGTGGTGGAGCAGCAGGTAGCGGTAGTAGCCCGCGAAGATCTCGTCGGCGCCCTCGCCGGAGAGGATGATTTTCACGTGTTTCGCCGCTTCGCGGACCAGGCAATAGAGGCTGAAACTGGTCCAGGTGCAGGGGGTGTCAAGCGCCCAGGCGATGCGCGCGCGGGTGGCGTGGAAGTCGTCGGGGGTGGGTTCCACGCGGGTGAGGGGCTTCTTGAGCCGGTCGGCGACCATCTCGGCGTAGCGCAGTTCGTCGAAGTCCGGCCCCAGGTCGTAGTGCACGGTGAAGAGGTGCTCCGGCTTGGCGATGCAGGCGATCAGCGCGCTGTCGATGCCGCCGGAGATGAAGCAGGCGAAGTTGTCGACGCAGTTCCGCGTGCGCAAGACGATGGCGTCCTCCAGCAACTCGGCCAGGCGGTTCACCAGCGTCGGCTCGTGGTCGGGCAGGTCGAGCAGGTCGTCGCCCAGCGCCCAGTAGCGGCTGGCCGCCAGGCGCCCCTGCTCCACCACGATGTACTCTCCCGGAAGCATGCTGTGGATGCCAGCGAAGAGGGTGTCGCGCCCGCTGTCGAACTCGAACACCCGGTAGGAGAGGCACTGCTCGTTGAGCCGCGGCTTCACGGCGGCCAGGAGGGCCTTGATCTCGCTGGCGAAGAGCAGCGCGCCGGACTCGTCCCGCGTGTAGTACAGGTTCTTCTCGCCGGCCCGGTCGCGCGCCAGGAGAAGGCGGCCGGCGCGCAGGTCGTAGAACGCCAGCGCGAACATTCCGTTGAGTTCCGTGATGGCCTTCGGCCCCTTCTCCTCCAGGGCGTGCACCAGCGTCTCGGTGTCGGAGTTGTTTTTGAAGCGATGTCCGGGCGCGAGGTTGGCGCGCACCTGCCCGTGGTTGTAGACCTCGCCGTTGTAGACCAGGCAGGATGACTCGTCTTCGTTCCAATAGGGAATGTCGTGCCGGTCGGCGTCCACGATCGCCAGCCGCGCCATGCCCAGCGAAAAGTGGGCGTCGTGGTGCCACCCCTTTTGCGACGGGCCGCGGTGCGCGATGGCCTCCAGCATCGCCGGCAGCAGCCGCCGGCGGGCGTCCAGGTCGTCTGAAACGATACCGACGATGCCGCACATCAAAGGCCCGCGGGATCGGGGGGCCTAGCCCCCGGCCCCGACGCGATGGTAAAGACCCGGCTGGCCGCGCAAGGCGGGAACGTCCCACAGGCCGGGGCCGTCGATGATGGCGCGCTCCGGCCGCGAGAGGAACCGCGCCAGCGCCTCCACCGGGGCGTGACGGTAGCGCAGTTGGTCGGTGAGAAGCACCAGGGCGTCGAACCCCTCGATGTCACGCGGGAAGTCGAACGTCTCCATGCCGGAGAGCCGCGCCAGGTCGCTCGCCGACAGAAGCGGATCGTGCACCGCCGCCGCGATGGCGCGCGCCTTGAGCAGCGGCGCCACGAACGTCGCGGGCGAGAAGTAGGCCGCCGGCTGATCGAACGCGCTGCAGAACCCCAGCAGCCCCACGCGCCGCGCCCCGCGGGCCACCAGCAGGTCCACCAGGCGGTGGGCCGGTTCGAACTGGGCGGCGATTCCCTCCCGCAAAAGGGAGAGGGGCGCGGCGTTGTCGGCGCCCTCCATCAGGAGATCGGCGGCGCTGTGCAGGGCGTAGCCGCTGGGCAAAAGGCGCGCCTCCAGGGCGCGGGCCAGCGCGCGGCGGTCGATGGCGCCCAGCACGCGCGTGAAGTCCAGGCCCGGATAGGCTGCGATGAGTTGCCCCGCCAGCACCGCCAGCAGGTGCGACACGGCGTATTCCACGGTGAGCGCCACCTCAGCCTCCAGCGGAGAGCCGAGGGGGGTCACTTCATCGTGGAACAGCGCCGCCACCGCGGCGGCTTCGCGGCCGGCGCGCTCGCCGTCGCCCCCCACCAGGCGGGGGAAGGCGCGGCGCTCGAAGTCCTCGATGGCCCAGTCGCGCCTCGGGGCGCTGGCCAGCAGGAAGTCACGCCCGCTGCGCAGCCCCTGGTCGCGCAGGATGGCGCCGAACACCTCCTGCGCCGTCCGCGGCGCGGAGTAACATTCCAGGAGCAGCAGGGGCGGGTCGGCGGGATCGCGGCGCAGCCGCCCCGCCACGGCCCGGGCGACCGCGAACAGCGCCTCGTTGCTCGGCACGCCGTTGTTCTCGGCCGGCGGGCCGATGAAGTGCGCCAGCAGGTCGGCCGGAAGCGGCCCGGCCTCACCCGCGCGCTCGACCAGCGACGGATGGGCCAGCGGGCGGGGCAACAAGCCGCCGGTGCACCAGGAGAAGACGCGCGGGTCGATCGTGACCGCTTCGGGCCGAGCGCCGGGGGCGGAGCCGCCGGCCGGGAGAGCCGCGGCGCCGACGCCGCGCAGGAAGAACTGGAGGTCCCGCTCGGGAGCGAACAGCAGCGCGCGGACGGAAAGGCGGTTCAGCACGTGCAACGTGCTGAAGCCGAGGTAGTTGAGCCGCCAGATGCCCGCACGGGCTTCTCCGGCCAGCAGACGATCGGCGTAGGTGGCGGGCATAGTTCACCTCCGGCCACGCCCGGAACGGCGCGCGCTCGGCGTCCGCCCCTGGCGTGCCTTCCCGGCCGGGGGCTTTTGCGCCGCGCCGCCGGCCCCGCCCCGGCTCTTTTTCGCGCGGGTGGGGGCGGTCCGCGCCGGCCCCGCGAGGAGGGAGGCGGGGATCATCTCTCCCTCGGCCACGGGCGCGGGGAGGGGCCGTTTCAGAACTTCGCGCCAGCGCGCCGGCGGAATGCCGCCGATGGGCCGGCGGGTGTCGAGGTCTTCGCGGGCCAGGCGGTGGCCGGCCGGGAGGTCGCGCGCCGCGCAAAGCGAGCGGCGGGCGATGGGCAGGAAGGCTTTTTCGATCTCCCGGAGGCCGAGGTCGGGCGAGCCGAGGGCGATTTCGACGGCGCGCACGTCGGCGATCAGCCGTTTCAGTTCGTCGGGGACGATGCTCAGTTTCTGGTCCACGCCGGGGAGGTCGCGGTCGATGGTGAAGTGGCGTTCGAGCACCGCGGCGCCCAGGGCCACGGCGGCCAGCGCGGCGTGAGAG
>JACQVU010000333.1 GCA_016209585.1 Planctomycetota bacterium | reverse complement strand
GTGTCGGCCTACATCCCCACCAACGTCATCTCCATCACCGACGGGCAGATCTACCTCCTGCCCGACCTCTTCTATTCGGGCGTGCGCCCGGCGGTGGACGTGGGCATCAGCGTGTCGCGCGTGGGCGGCAACGCCCAGACCAAGGCGATGAAGAGCATCGCGGGCATGCTCCGGCTCGACCTGGCGTCGTACCGCGAACTGGAGGCGTTCGCGCAACTGGGCACGGAACTGGACGCCAACACGCAGAAGAAGATCGACCGTGGCCGGCGCATGGTGGAACTGCTCAAGCAGGGGCAGTACGTGCCCCTTCCGATGGAAGAAGAAGTGCTGGTGATCTTCGCCGGCACCCAGGGCGCGTTCGACGTGGTTGCCGTGGCCGACGTGCGCGCCTGCGAGGCGGCTCTGCTGGCCGATTGCCGCAAGGCGCACCCTGAAATCCTGTCGGAAATCAAGGCGAAGAAAGAACTCAGTCCCGACCTTCGCAAGAAGATTCTCGACTACCTCAACGACTTCGCCAAGTCGTGGGTGAAGGGGAAGAAGGCGGACCCGAGGTAGGGAATCCCAAGGGCAGCCGTCGCGCCGCCGTGGTAAGATGACATGGTGTATTCTGGTTCGATGGCGTCTTGAGATCGGTTGGAGTCGAGGCCATGGCACAAAAAGGGGCGCACCGGAAACGCGGGCGCGACGCTCTCATGGTGTTCCTGAAGTCGCGCCGGAGGACCGCCCACGCGGTGCAAGTGGATATCGAGGCTGAGAAGCAATCTTGGCTTCATTCGGTCGAGACCATCCAGGACACCATGGTGCAGTGGCTGCGGCAGGCCCGGGAAGAGAATCTACTGGATGTCACCAAGGTGAGGCTTCCCGCCGTCGACGGACGCTTCGGGGTGTACGAGTCATGGGTGCTGAAGATATTCGTGGGATCCTCCGTGGTCGACGTGCGGCCCGTCGAAAGCGACTATCTCGGCTGGAAGGGGCGTGTCGACATGGAGTGCAGTGTCATGCAGCAAATGATTCTTCGTGACTCCGAAGAAATCTGGCACTTCGCATCGCTTTCACCATCGTTGAAAACGACGCCGTTCAACGAGGTCAACTTCAAGCACGTGTTGGTCGAGCTCCTGCAATGATCGCCGACACCGACTCGTTCCCCCCCTCGACGGATGTGGTGTGGAGGTATTATCAGATGGTGAGTGAACTTCTCGCCGTCGCCGAAAAGAGCGCGGCGGCAAGCGGGGGTTTGGTTACGTCGCCGATGGTCGGTGACGTTCCCGTGTTTCGCCCGCGCTCGGCCCGACATGAGCTGGACATTCAGGTCGCGATGATTCTGGTCACCGTCATCGAGGGCGACCTTCAGGCCGACTTGCGTGAGAGGCAAAGTCGAAGGCTCAAGGACGCGCTCAGCCGGAGTATTCTCGAAATGGCGCGGACACACGCTTCCGCCCGCGGTGGAAACCCGCGCTTCTCCCTGCGCAGCATCCTCGGTTTCTGGAGGCGGGCAACTCGCGCCGACTCCGTCGCCGCGGCCGTCGCCGGAGTCGCGCGAGCGGTGAAGTTTCGAGACTGGGTCGCCCACGGTCGGTTCTGGCCGCTACCGGTTGACTCGCGGTGCGACCCGAAGACGGTGAAGATCGCAACCGATCGCCTTCTTCTGGCGCTTTCCCCGTTTCGCCCCCAGCGACGTTCCAGTCCACCCTCGTAGGCGCGGCGCGAGATCGGTAAACTCCCGTTCCGCGAATTCCCATGGCCAAAGCCAAAGCCATCCTCAAACGCCGGCGCAGCGTGCGCAACACCCGCAAGATCACCAAGACCATGCAGATGCTGGCCACCGCCAAGTTCCGCCAGGCGGCGGACCGCATGGCGGGCGCCAGCCGCTACCGTGACAAGGTCACGGAGATCATGAACGACCTCGCCCGCGCGGGCGGCAAGGTCGAACACCCGCTGCTGGTCGCGCGCCCGGTGAAGCGCCGCATGCACGTGATCATCACCTCCAACCGCGGCCTGTGCGGAGGCTACAACGGCAACATCGTGCGCGAGGCGGTGGTGACCATTCGCGCGGACCGCGACGCCGGCGTCGAGAACCAGAGCCACCTGGTGGGCAAGAAAGGCCTCGCCTACATGCGCGCCATGGGGCATGAGCCGCACACGCTCCACACCCACTTCGGCGACACCCCCCGCTACCCCGACGTGCTGGCGCTGGCCAACAGCGCGATGGAGAAGTACGAGCGGGGCGAGATCGACGCCCTCACCGTCACCTGGCAGAAGTACTTCTCGCTCGGCCGCCAGAAGCCCCACACGGAACAGATTCTGCCCGTGACGGCGCACGCCACCGCCGACGAGAAGGCAGAGGCGAAGGCCGCGACCGCGGCGTCGGAAGCCACGGTCGATTACATCTTCGAACCCGACGCGCCGCGGCTGCTCGCCTCCATTCTGCCGCTCTACGTGCGGGTGAGCCTCTTCACGGCTTTCCAGGAGGCGGTGGTGGGCGAGAGTCTGGCGCGGATGGTGGCCATGAAGAACGCCACCGAGAACGCGGACGAGATGATCAAGGCGCTCACCCGTCGCTACAACCGTGCTCGGCAGTCGCAGATCACGTCGGAGATCTGCGACCTCATGGGCGGGGTGGAGGCGCTGAAGTAGAATGGTGATGGGGTGATCGCCTGGAAGGGTGGTAGGGCATGGCGAAGCGCGTCATGGGAAAGATTTTCGCGAGCGTGGAAGTCGTCGGCGAGCGCGGCAAGGCGCGCGTCAAGGCGCTGCTCGACAGCGGGGCGGGGTTGTCGCTCATCCGCCGGGACGTGGCGGACAGGGTGTCAACGAACCTTCACCGGCTCCCGGAACCGCAGGTGCTTCGCATGGCCGACGGGCGGGAGAGCATGTCGACCAGCGACATTCGACTCCTGGGGGCGCGCCTGAAGGGGCGCTATCTTCCCGGGGACTTCTACGTCATCGACGACATGCCGCGGCAGATGATCATCGGCGTCGATTTTCTCCAGAAGTGGGAGATCACTCTCGACATGAAGAAAGAGGATTACCGCATCGGCGCTGACCCGCGGGCGATCGAGATCGCATGAGCATCGCGGCACGGTCAGCCGGGGATCGAGTAAACGAGAGAACGGAGGCGTCTGGCGCCCCCGCGGCGCGCCTCGGGACTCTTCGGGTCACGCTGGGGCCGAACGGGGTGTGCTGAAGGCGGTGTGCGATGAGCAAGCGCGTCATGGGCAAGATCATCGCGGGCGTCGAGGTGTTCGGTGATCGCGGGAAAACGCGCGTGAAGGCATTGCTTGACAGCGGCGCCGGGTTGTCGTTGATCCGCCGGGACGTGGCGGACAGGGTCTCCAGCGGCGTCGTTCGCCTTCGCGATCCCCAGAAGTTCCGAATGGCCGACGGACGCGAGAGCATGAGCACCAGCGATGCGCGCATGCTGGTGGTTCGGATGAAAGGACGGGAACTGACCGGCACGTTCTACGTCATCGACGACATGCCGCGGCAGGTGATCATCGGGGTCGATTTCCTGCAAACGTGGGAGATCGCGCTCGACATGAAGACGGAAGACTACCGCATCCACGCGGACCCGCGGGCGATTGAGATCGCGTGACGGCGCGGGGAAAAGAGCATGGGCAAGATCGTGGCGCAGGTTTCCGTGTTCGGTGAAAGGGGCCAAACCCGGCTCGCGGCCCTGTTCGACAGCGGCGTGGGGCTTTCGCTCATTCGACGGGACATGGCGGATCGCGTCTCAACGTCGATCGTTCGCCTCTCCACGCCCCGTGCTCTGCGCATGGCCAACGGCCGGGAGGGGATGCGGACCGACGACATTCGCCTGCTCGTCCTGCGGATGAAGGGCCAGGAACTGGACGGCCGGTTCCACGTCATTGACGACATGCCGCGCAAGATGATCATCGGCGTCGACTTCCTGCAAACGTGGGAGATCACGCTGGACATGAAGAAGGAAGACTACCGGATCGGCGCCGACCCGAACGGAATCGAAATCGCGTGATTCCGTCGCCCTCGGACGGCGAAACCCCACGGAGACAGCCTCCAAAGATCAAACGGCGGTGGACGCATGAGCAGCCAACAGGGTGTGAAGGGGAAGGTCGTGCAGGTCATCGGCTCCACGCTCGACGCGGAGTTCCCGGAAGGCCATCTGCCCTCCATCTACAATGCTCTGGTGATCGAGCGCCCCGGCGGCGGCGGCTCGCTCTGGAGCGAGGTGCAGACCCAACTGGGCGGCAACCGCGTGCGCGCGGTGGCGCTGGGCTCCACGGACGGCTTGGCCCGCGGCGTCACCGTGGTCGACACCGGCAGCCCGGTGACGGTTCCCACCGGCCAGGCGGTCCTGGGCCGGGTGTTCAACCTCCTGGGCGACCCCATCGACGACGCCGGCCCGGCGCCCAAGGCGGCGCGGAAGCCGATTCATGCGCTTCCTCCGAGCCTGGATCAACTGGAGCCGAAGACGGAGATGTTCGAAACGGGCATCAAAGTGGTCGACCTGCTCGCCCCGTACGTGAAGGGCGGCAAGACGGGCCTGTTCGGGGGCGCGGGTGTGGGGAAGACCGTCGTGATCATGGAGCTCATCCACAACATCGCCATGGAGCACGGCGGGCGCTCCGTCTTCG
>JACQVU010000327.1 GCA_016209585.1 Planctomycetota bacterium | reverse complement strand
GGCGCGGGCGGGGCGCCGCGGGGCGGGGGCGGATGCTAAACCGAGCGGGTTTCCGCTTCCGGCTTCTCAGACCTGATCGCTCAATGTACCATCCCTGCCTTTCCAGTTTCGACGGGTTGTCGGGAACCGGGCAAGGAGGCCAGAGGTCGAGCCATGATCGTCATGAAGTTCGGCGGCACGTCCGTGGGCGACGCCGCGCGGATCCGGGTGGTGGCCGGGCTGGTGAAGGGGTCGCTGCCACGCGACCCGGTGGTGATCTGCTCCGCGCACTCCGGCGTCACCAACGCGCTCCTGAAGGCCGCGGAAGAGGCCGGGCGCGGCACGGTGGAGGTGGCCGCCCTCGTGGAGCGCCACCGGCGCATCACCGGCGACCTCGGGGTGGAAGCGCCCGACGTGGAGCGCCTGCTGGCCGAGTTGGAGGAGACGCTGCGGGGGGTGGCGCTGTCTCGGCGGGTGACCCCCCGCGCGCTGGACCTGGTGGCCTCGTTTGGCGAGCGCCTTTCCTGCCGCACGGTGGCGGCCTTCCTGCGCCGGCAGGGGGTGGACGCCCAGGCCTTCGACGCCTACGACATCGGCTTCCTGACCGACTCGAACTTCACCAACGCCGCCCCGCTGGCGGAGACGTTCGGGAACATCCGGGCGCGCCTGGAAGCGGTGCGCGTGACGCCGGTGATCACGGGGTTCATCGGCAAGAGCCTGCAAGGCGACGTCACCACCATCGGCCGGGGCGGCTCCGACTACTCGGCCTCCATTATCGGCGCGGCCATCGGGGCGCGGGAGATCCAGATCTGGACCGACGTCGACGGGGTGATGACGGCCGACCCCAGCCTGGTGCGCGAGGCGAAGCCCATTCCGGAGATGACCTTCGAGGAGGCCGGTGAACTGGCCTACTTCGGCGCGCGCGTGCTTCACCCGGCCACCGTGCAGCCGGCGGTGGAGTCGGGCATTCCGGTGCGGGTGTTGAACACCTACAACCCCACGTCGCCCGGCACGCTCATCGTGCCGCGGCTGGAGCGCGAGGACCCGCGACCGGTGACCTCCGTGGCCTACAAAGAGAACCTCACGGTGGTGAACCTGGTGAGCACGCGGCTGTTGATGGCGCACGGGTTCCTGGCGCAGATTTTCACGGTGTTCGGCGAGGAGCGGATCGCGGTAGACATGGTGTCTACCAGCGAGATATCGGTCTCCTGCACCGTCGACGCCCGGCAGGACGCCGCCGGCGTAGAGCGCGCCGCGCGGCGGCTGGCCGAGGTGGCCACGGTGAGCGTGGAGAAGGAGCAGGCCATCGTCTGCGTGGTGGGCCACCGCATGCGGCAGGAGCCGGGGATCGCCGGGCGGGTTTTCTCGGCGGTGGCACGGGCGGGGGTGAACGTGCGGATGATTTCGCAGGGGGCCAGCAAGATCAACCTCACGTTCGTGGTGCACAACCGCGACATCGAGCCGGCCGTGAAGGTGCTGCACCGCGAGTTTTTCGGGACGTGAACGGGGGGTGGCCAACCCCGTCGCCCCGGCGGTGGAGGGGCGTCACTTCCGCGCCGGTGACTTCGCCAGCCCCTTCGCGCCCGATACCGACGGCTGGGAAATGCCGATCGCCGTCCGCAGGTCGCTGACGAATGGGGCGAAGCACTGGCGGCACGCTTTCTCGATGTCGTCCAGGTTCGCGCGATCGAGTATCACCGGAGCGTCGGTGGTGCCTTTGTACGGGGGGTTGTTCTTCCGGTACTTCTCAAACAGTTTCTCGACTACGCGCTTCGGCGGCTCGCGGTCGTTCTGTTCCTCCACCGGCTTGCGCCAGGTATTTGTCAGTTTGTCCTCGGTTTTCAGCCGCTTGCGAAGTCGGTCTGGGACGGCCAGGAGCAGCGCTTCGAGATCATGCTTCAGACAATGAGGAGCGAAGTGACCGCGAGATTCCTGGCGAAGCCCAACCTCGTCCGCGTGTTGTGCGAACTGTTTGCGGAGAACCTCTTTCAATTCGGTGGCGCTCGAATGCTTCAGCGCGGGGTTGCCATCGTACTCCCCCATCGGATGCAGGTCTGGAAGCGCGAAGACCCAGTGATCCCGGTTCTGTTCCTGTTTTAAATGGAGAGCCGCTTTCTTGGGGGCTTCGCACAGCACCCGGTCCTTGTCGCCGAGCGCAACAAAGGAAATCCCCGCTCCTTTCTGCCGCGCCTGGTCCTTGAGTTTCTGAAACAAGGCGTCCAGAGCCTTACAATCGGCTTCCCCTTCGACGTACACGATGACTTTCACGGCAGCGCCTCCATCTCGCCGGAAACGTGGCTCCTGGCGATCCCCTCGCCGCCGAGTTCCTTCACCATCTCTTCCAGCACGCGGCTGGAGGCCGGTCGAACGAATTGAACGGTGGCGCCCTCCTTCCGAAGGACCGCGAGGTCTTTGAGATTGAAGTGCGAGAGGAACTCCGGCGAATGCGTGGCGATGATGAACTGCGTGCGCGCCGACGCAGCCTCGAACAGCCCCGCCACCACGGGAAGCATGCGCGGGTGAAGGCCCACCTCCGGCTCGTCGATGCACACCAGAGGCGGCGGGCTGGGCGAGAGGCAGATCACGGCCCAGCAAAGGAAGCGAAGCATACCGTCGGAGAAATCGGCGAGCGTGAATTCATCCTCGACGCCCTCCTCCCGCCAGAAGCCCATCACCGTGCCCGGTCCGCCGTAGGGTTTCACCATGAGCGAGCGGAACCCGGGAATGGTCGACCGCAAGTGCGTTTGCAGTTCGTCCCAAGCGTCCTGGTCGGCGAGTTGAAGACAATTGAGAATCGCGCTCAAGTTCGAGCCGTTGGTTTTCAATTCCGGCGGGGGATCGGAGGGTTCCGACATGGTGGGACGACGAATCTCCGCGCGAGGTCCAGTGTCGATCTCGAAACCTGAGTAAAAGCGCCACGAGATGAAATAGTCCCGCGCGCGGGGGGGAACATACATCGTGGGATCCACTGCGCGGCGGATGGCGAGTTCGTTGGGCCCGAGCGACCACGGCTGAGCCTCGCCAACCGGCTGTTTCTGGTTGACGATCTTTCCCTTTCCCCCCAGGAATTCGAGAAAGACGTAAGGCTTGTCTTCGCTGATGACGGGCACCGGGTCTGTCGTGGCGAGGCGTTCGCGCGGCACACTTGGCCGGCCGATGGGGCCGAGAATCTCCGCCTCGTAGCGAAGCGGAACTCCGATACCGAGATCGAACGCCAAGGCGAAGTCGATTCGCTCAGCCCCGCCCACGTGAAACAGTCTCTTCCCGGCGGACCGTTCGTCGATATTAGCCGGCATGGGGTGTTCCGCGACGCGGCCCACGAACCGAAGGAAGTCGAAGAGGCTGGTTTTCCCGGCGCCATTGGCACCGACAATAACTGTCAGCGCGCCGAGATCAGCGCTGAAGCGACGAAACGGGCGGTACCCGTCGATTTCAACGCGGTTGATGCGCCGTTCGGTTGAGTCGGACTCCTTGTCAGGCCCGACGAAGTTCCCGCGAAAGAATCGGGCGGCGCCGCGAACCTCGGGTGGGGCGTTTTCGTCGGCGATGAGCGCCTTGAGGTCCACAAGAGCCTTGCCCGGTTCCCGAACATTGACGTAATTGACCCCGCGATTGAACCGCGCCATGGCGCGCTGTTTCCCCGGGCTGCGCGGGTCGTCGATGACGGCGGTATGGTCGGCGATCTCCTTCTCGCGTTCGCCCGCTTGGCCGTATGCGGCACCGCGGTTGACGCGGGCCTTCGCGCGCAGATCCCCCGCGCTGTTGGGGTCGTCGATGACGGCGGTGTAGTCGGCGATCTGCTTCTCGCGTTCGCCCGCCGCGCCGTATGCGATGCCGCGATTGACGCGGGCATCTGCACGCTGTTCAGCCGGGGTGGTGGGGTCGTCGATGACGGCGGTGCACTCGGCGATCTCCTTCTCCCACTCGCCACCTTGGCCGTGTGCGACACCACGATTGACGCGGGCATTGGCGCGCTGTTCAGCCGTGGTGTTGGGGTCGTCGACAACGGCAGTGTAATCGACGATCGCCTTCTCACGGTTGCCCGCCTGGAGGTACGCGTTGCCGCGATTGAAGCGGGCGTGTGCCCGCGCCGCCAGCGGGCTTTCAGCGGCGTCGATGACGGCAGTGTAATCGGCGATTGCCTTCTCCCGCTCGCCCGCCTGGCCGTACGTGACGCCGCGATTGACGCGGGCGTTGGCTCGCCCGTCCGCCGGGGCGTTAGCGTCGTCGATGACGGCGGTGAACTCGGTGATTGCCTTCTTGAGTTCGCTATCGGCGAAGTACTTGTTCCCGCGTTCAAATCGATCTTCGGCGCCGGCCTCGCCACCCGACCGCTGGCGCTCGATGACCGTGATCGAACTGCGTGCCTTGGCGGGTCGCGTCGCGCCCGAACCGAGCGAGGGCGATTCTGCGGCGCGCGGCTTCCGCCCGGCCTTGCCGGAAAGGACCGCCGCGTTCGACTTCAACGAGTTGCGCGCGCGTTTCGCCATGGGAATAAGCGCACCGTAAGCCATGTGGGCCGATCTATCAAGCGGCTTTTCTCCCCTCTCCCCACGCAAGCGCACGGTTCCCCCCGCGGCTTCGCGTTTCGTCTCGCTTCGATTCGGCGGGGGACCGGTCTACCGCTTCTCCACCCGCGCGGTCGCCCAGCGCGCCCAGACGGCCACGGTTTCATCCGGGTCCTCGCTCGCGGCCGAGAGGGCCGGCAGCGCCGGGGCGCGGGCCGCGGGGCCAATGCGACCCAGCGCCAGCGCGGCGAAAACGCGGCCCGGTTCACCCCGCCGCGCCAGCAGCCGCGCCAGCGCCCCGGCGGCGGGCGCCGCGGCGGGGCCGATCTCCGACAGCGCGGCGGCGGCGCGCGAGCGCAGATCGGGGTCTTCGTCGTCCAGCGCGGCGATGAGCGCCGTCACCGCCACCCCGCCGGCGCCAGCCGCGGCTGGCCCCATCGTGTAGAGCACGTAGGCCACCCAGCGCCGGAGCAGCGGGGAGCGCGTGGCGAGCGCCTGCGCCAGGTGGGGCAGCGCCGATTCGCCCGTCTCGCGCAGGGCGTGGGCGGCCCAGTGGCACACCACCTCGTCCAGCATGGCGTCGGTGAGCAGGGCGATGGCCGCCGGCTCGACCGCGCCCATCCTGCCCAGCGCCACCGTGGCCAGATAGCGCACTTCCTCGCTCTCCCCTGGGTCGCGCAGCCGCGCTCCCAGCGCCGGCACGGCCACGGCGCCCGCCGAACCCATGCCGGCCAGCACCCAAGCCGTCGAGTGGCGAACCTCCACGTCGCCGTCCGACAACAGTTCCACGAGACCCGGCGCGGCGGGCGCTCCGACGCGCAATAACACCCAGCATGCCCAGTCGACACGTTGTTTTCCGCGCAGCGCCGAGAAAAGCGCCGGCAGCGCGGCTGAGGCCGCCGGCCCCATCTCGCCGACGGCCCAGAAGGCGCGGTCGCGCACCACGGGGTTCGGGTCGCGCAACAGCCCGGCGAGCGTCGTGGCTGCCGCGGCGCCCTCCGGCCCCATGCGCCCCACCACCAGCGCCGCGCGGTAGCGGATGGCGTCGTCATCGTCGCCCAGCGCGTCGATGATCTGGGGCAGCATCCCCGCGTCGGCCGGGCCGATCAACTCGATGGCCTCCAGCGCGTGGATGCGCTCCACGCCCTCCGCCCGTCCGGCGAGAAGAAACAACTCGCCCAGGGCGTTCTTCGCCCGCTGGCCCATTCGCCCGGCCAGCCACGCGGCCCAGCGGCGGGCGGGGGTCTCGTCGCCGCGCAGGCTCTCGATCACGCCCGGCGGCAGGGCCTCGCAGGCCCGCTCCACGTCGGCGGCCGCGGTGGCCAGGCGCGCGTGATCGCCCAGGCGCGCGGCCTCCCGCCAGAGGCGATCCGCGGCGTCGGCCTCGCCGCTCGCTGGATCGGCCGGGGCCGGCGCGGCGGGAAGCGACGGCGGCGTCGCCGGCGCACGCGCGTGCGCCCGCGGCTGCCCGTCCGGCTCGCAAGCGACGCCCCACGCGACCGGCAGGAGCGCCACCGCGCCGACCACCACCCAGGGGCAAGCCGCCCGCATCGCTTTCCTCCGCCCCAACGTGGCTGTTCAGCCCCCCGCTCCCGGCCGCCGTCCGTCCAGCCGCGGGAGGGGGTAGAGGTAGTATATCGCATCGGGAGCCGGGCGCGCCGTCCGGCGACGCCCCGTGGCGCGAGCGCGGCCGTGGGTGGTTTCGCGGGTCCGCCGCGCGGCGGCGCCCGCGAAGCCACCAAGCCGATATCGCCGCTTCGCTCGGCTATGAGGTCGAGGGCATCGATCTGTTCCGCACGCGGTTGGCGACGGCCACCAGGGAACAGTTGCTGGAGGAAGTGGTTGTTCTCCGATGGCCGGAAGGCCAGCGGTAGGTCGGGAGACGCCACGAGCGAGGGCCGTTTCGGAGTCAGATATCGCCGAGCAGGTCCGCCAACTTGTCCGCGGAGCCGTCGCCTTCGCTGGTGCGCCCGATCTTGTCGAAGTTCCCCTCCATGCCCGGCGCGGCGTGCTCCAGCATCGCCATCCGCGCGGCCATCTCGGCTTCCGACATCGCCGCCGGCGGCTCCCCGGGGGCGCCGGCGAGGCGCAGGTTCGCCAGCGCCGCGCGCATCTCCTGCAACAGCGCGTTCTTCATCTCGCTGAAGTCGCCCGACTCCCCCCCGCCGCCCGCGGCG